>NZ_MLQM01000287.1:0-3403 GCF_001854525.1 Mycobacterium talmoniae | reverse complement strand
CCCCCCGCCCCCGCCCCCGGGGGCCGGGGGGGGGGGGTTTTGGACCCGGTCCAGCCGGACCAGCCCGCCGCTGGGACCGGCCTGCCACCAGGTGCCGTCGGCGCCGGGCCAGCTGACCGTCCCGGCCCCGCCCGGCCCGTACAGCGGCCGCGACGCGGCCGGATCGGTCACCACCGACAAGTTCAACCCGAACCCGCGGCCCACCCAGAACGGGGCGCCCAAAAACGGGTGCCGCTTCTGCTCAGCGGTCAGCCGGTCGGTGCGCATCGCGGCCGCCGCGTCGCTGGACAGCACCCGGGTGCCGTCGAACATCCCGTCGGCCAACAACATTCGGGCGAACGCCAGATAGTCGTCGATCGTCGACCACAACCCGCCGCCGGCGTTGGGGAAGCTGGGCGGCGCGATGTGCGGCGGGCCCATCACGTCGTGGCGCAGCGTGTTGTCCTCCGCGAGGCTGTACATGGTCGCGGCGCGGCGGCGTGCGGCCGCCGAGACGAAAAACCCGGTGTCGGCCATGCCCAGCGGAGCCAGGATCCGGTCGTCGAGCACCCGGTAAAACGGTTTGCCCTCGATCCGCGACAGCAGCACCCCCAGCACGTCGATGCCGTGGCTGTAGGTCACCCGGTCGCCGGGCTGATGCACCAGCGGCAGCTCGGCGAGGGCGGCCAGCCAGGCGTCGGGTCCCTGCCCGAACGGCAGCCGCAGATACGCCCGGGCGATCGGCCCGTCCACGGTGAAGCCGTAGGCCAGGCCGCTGCGGTGGGTCATCAGGTCCTCGACCGTGATCGGCTGCCGCGCCGGGCGGGTGTTGTCCAGCGGTCCGGCCGGATCGGCCAGCACGGTCATGTCGGCGAACTCGGGCAGCCAGCGGATGATCGGGTCGCGCAGCGCCAGCTTGCCCTCGTCGACCAGGGTCATCGCCGCGGCCACGGTGACCGGTTTGGTCATCGACGCGATCCGAAACAGCGTGTCGCGCTGCATCGGCAGCCCGGCGTCGACGTCGCGGTAGCCGATCTCGTTGACCTGCAGCACCTTCCCGCGCTGCCAGACCAGGGTCACCGCGCCGGCGAGCAGCCCGGCGTCGCAGGCCTCGCGGATCGACGCCTGGTTGCGGTCGAGATTCACCCGCTCAGGCTAGCCGCTGCGCCACGACGTACCAGAACGTCATCTCCCCGCCCCACCCTTCGCGGTACACCGTCGCCGGGGTCAGCGACACGATGTCCCAGCCCGCGCCGCCCAGGATGTCACGCAAACTCTGCTCGGTGACCATCGGCCGCGGCCGGTCCGGGTCGGGCGGGTCGTTGGCATCGGAAAAACAGGACAGCAGCAAGGTGGCGTCGGCCCGGGTGGCGCGGTGCAGCGCGGCGGCGTAGCGGCGTTTGCCGTCGTCGTGCAGGCAGTGGAACATGCCGCTGTCGATGACGGTGTCGAACGCGTCGGTGTAGCCGTCCAGCCGGGTGGCGTCGGCCACCGCGAACCGCACGTCTACCCCGGCGTGGGCGGCGCGGCGTTCGGCGGTGATCAGCGCGGTCGGGGAGATGTCCAGCCCGGTCACCGCGAAGCCCTGCTGCGCCAGATAGACCGCGTTGTCGCCCAGCCCGCAGCCGATGTCCAGCACCGTGCCGTGCACCAGGCCGGCGGCGTGCCAGCCGAGGACGTTGTCCTTGGGAGCTTTGGTGTCCCACGGCGGTGTCGTCATGGGCGGGACGCCGTCGCCGGGGCTTTCGCCGCGGTAGAGGGCGTCGAAGTCCAGCGGCAGCCCGGACGACGCGGGCGAATCAGCGGGGCCGGTCATTTTCGCCAGCGTAATGCCAGGTGCTAGGCTGCCGGGCAGTTCGACATCCTTTAACGATCCGTCCCGTGAGGCGGAGAAGGAGGTCTGCGGTCGCGCATGGGCGCTGCAGGTAATGCCAGCACGGACCGGGAATTGATGTCCTCGGCCGACGTCGGGCGCACCATTTCTCGGATCGCCCACCAGATCATCGAAAAGACCGCGCTCGACGGCCCCGACGCCCCCCGCGTGGTGCTGCTGGGGATTCCGACCCGCGGGGTCATCCTGGCCCGGCGGCTGGCCGGCAAGATCAGCGAATTCTGCGGCGTGGACGTCGCGCACGGCGCGCTGGACATCACCCTGTACCGCGACGATCTGATGCGCCAACCGCCGCGGCCGCTGGAGGCCACCTCGATCCCGGCCGGCGGCGTCGACGACGCGCTGGTGATCCTGGTCGACGACGTGCTGTTCGCCGGCCGGTCGGTGCGCGCGGCGCTGGACGCGCTGCGCGACCTGGGCCGGCCCCGCGCGGTGCAGCTGGCGGTGCTGGTCGACCGCGGCCACCGGGAGCTGCCGGTGCGCGCCGACTACGTCGGCAAGAACGTGCCGACCGCGCGGGGGGAGAGCGTGCACGTGCTGCTGAGCGAACACGACGACCGCGATCAGGTGGTGCTGTCGCGATGAGTAGACACCTGCTAGCCGCCGGCGACCTGAGCCGCGACGAGGCCACCGCCATCCTCGACGACGCCGACCGGTTCGCGCAGGCGCTGCTGGGCCGCGAGGTCAAGAAGCTGCCGACGCTGCGCGGGCGCACCGTGATCACCATGTTCTACGAGAACTCCACCCGCACCCGGGTGTCGTTCGAGGTGGCCGGCAAATGGATGAGCGCCGACGTCATCAACGTGTCCGCGACGGGATCCTCGGTGGGCAAGGGGGAGTCGCTGCGCGACACCGCGCTGACGCTGCGCGCCGCCGGCGCCGACGCGCTGGTCATCCGGCACCCGGCGTCCGGCGCGGCGCAGCTGCTGGCCGACTGGACCGCCCGCGACGAGGGTGGCCCGGCGGTGATCAACGCCGGTGACGGCACCCACGAGCACCCCACCCAGGCGCTGCTGGACGCATTGACCATCCGGCAACGCCTCGGCGGGATCGAGGGCAAGCGTGTCGTGATCGTCGGCGACATCCTGCACAGCCGGGTCGCCCGGTCCAACGTCATGCTGTTGGCCACCCTGGGTGCCGAGGTGGTGCTGGTGGCGCCGCCGACGCTGCTGCCGGTCGGGGTGGCCGACTGGCCGGTCACCGTCTCCCACGATTTCGATGCCGAACTGCCCGCCGCCGACGCGGTGTTGATGCTGCGGGTGCAGGCCGAACGGATGACCGGCGGGTTCTTCCCGTCGGCCCGCGAGTACTCGGTGCGCTACGGGTTGTCCGAGCGGCGCCAGGCGATGCTGCCCGGCCACGCCGTGGTGCTGCACCCGGGGCCGATGCTGCGCGGGATGGAGATCACCTCCTCGGTGGCCGACTCCACCCAATCGGCGGTGCTGCAACAGGTTTCCAACGGGGTGCACGTGCGGATGGCGGTGCTGTTCCATCTGCTGGTCGGCGCGGGGGGAGCGGGGTCGGCAACGGAGG
>NZ_MLQM01000286.1:0-3407 GCF_001854525.1 Mycobacterium talmoniae | reverse complement strand
CTACGCCGCGATACCCCGGTGGGGCCTGGTGGACCCGGTCAGGGACGCGGGTGCGCCCGAGGAGGCGGCGCCGCGGCGCGGTCCGTCGGCGGCGCTGGTGCGCGCGACGTTGCTGGCGACCACCCTGGCGTTGGGTCTCGCGGTGCTGGCGCACGTGGTGCGTTATGTGCTGCTAATCATCAACCGCAACACCTTGCTGCATCCGTTGGTGGCCGGTGCGGGGCTGTGGCTGGGGATCCTGGCCAGCGTCGCGGCGACGCTGCTGACCATTGGCGCCGCCGTGGTGCTGACTCGGTGGCTGATCGCCCGGCGCGCGGCGGCCTTCGCCCACCATGGCCATCCCGATCCGCGGGCGAACTGGGCAGTGCGGCTCGGCTGCCTGGCACCCCCCGTCTATGCCCTGGTGACAGCGCGGGTCATCGCGATCATCTTCGCCATTCCGGACGACCCGCCGAGCCGGTGGCTGCTGATCCTGGCGCTGCTGGCCTGTTTGCTGCCCCTGCTCGCGACGGTGTGGGCCCTGGTGTATCTCGTCGAGCTGGCGAAAACCGAAGACCACTACGCGCGGCTGCGCCAACCAATCTGGGTATGGTGGCTGGCGGCGCTGCTCGGCACCGCAACCTCGGCGTTCGCCACCCTGACCAGCTTTGCTCGTGACGCCCAGGGCATCGCGAACAACACCGTGGCGATGACGCTGGCGTATTTGCTGACCCTGGTCGCGACGGTCGCCGTCGCGCGGGTCTTCGAAGGATTCGAACGCCGCCCCGTCGAGCGGCCCGTGCACCGCTGGGTGGTGGTCGCCGACGCGGCGCCGGCCCCGGACATATCGGAACCAGGCGCTCCGGGTGAGTCGCTTGAGTCCGAGCAGCAGGAACCGGCAGCATAAGGGCCATGGCGTCGACCGATGGGGTCCTCACCGGGCACCCCTATGTGGTCGCGCACCGCGGCGCCTCGGTCGATTGGCCCGAACACACCCTGGCCGCCTACGACCTGGCATTGCAGGAGGGCGCCGACGGTGTCGAGTGCGATGTGCGGTTGACTCGCGACGGCCACCTGGTCTGTGTGCACGACCGGCGGGTCGACCGGACCTCGTCGGGCGCCGGGCTGGTCAGCGAGATGACCCTGGCGCAGTTGCGCGAGCTGGATTACGGCGGCTGGCACGACAGCCGGTTGCGCGACGGCCCGCCCGGCGACACCGGGCTGCTCACGTTGGATGCGCTGGTGTCGCTGGTGTTGGACTGGAACCGGCCGGTGAAGCTGTTCATCGAAACCAAGCATCCGGTCCGCTACGGCGGGCTGGTGGAAAGCAAGCTGCTGGCCCTGCTGCAGCGCTTCGGGATCGCGTCGCCGGCCTCCGCGGATCGGTCCCGGGCGGTGGTGATGTCGTTCTCCGCCGCCGCGGTGTGGCGCATCCGGCGCGCCGCACCGCTGCTGCCGACGGTGCTGCTCGGGGAAGCCTCCCGGTACCTGGGCGGCAGCGCCGCCACCACCGTCGGGGCGACCGCGGTCGGGCCGTCGATCGCCACCCTGCGTGAGCATCCCGAACTGGTCGACCGCGCCGCCGCCAAGGGCCGGGCGCTGTACTGCTGGACCGTCGACCAGTTCGAGGACGTCGACTTCTGCCGGGAGGTGGGTGTCGCCTGGATGGCCACCCATTACCCGGCCCGCACCAAAGCCTGGCTGCAGGGCGGGCCGGGCGCCGGCGGTTAGTTGCCGCCGCCGGCGATGCGCGGCGCCCCCGGTTCGGCGGACACGGCACCGACCTCGCGGGCGAGGAAGTTCTCCAGGTCGAACAGGTTGTCCCCGGCGCGCCCGGCGACCCGCACCAGCGTGGTCATCAGCGACACCTCCTCGACCTGCTCGCGCAGGAACCACTGCATGAACTGCTCGCCGAGGTAGTCCCCCTCGTCGCGGGCCACGCCGACCAGGCGGCTGACCTGTTCGGTGACCGTGCGTTCTTGATCCAGCGCCAACGCCAACGCGTCGCGGGGGGCGTCGAACTGGTTGCGCACCGTGTCCACCCCGGGGATCTCGACGTGGACGTCGCGGTCCAGCAGGTACTGCACCATCATCATCGCGTGGTTGCGCTCCTCGACGGCTTGGGCATAGAAATGCTTGGCCAATTGCGGCAAATCGCCGCCGTCGAAGTAAACCGCAATCGCGATGTATTGCTGCGCGGCGCTGAATTCGTTGTAAATCTGCTCTTGCAGCAGCGCGTGAAATTTCGTCTTGTGGGCATCGCGTTCACTCATGCTGAGCACGTTACGCCCAGCTCAGATGCGTTGTCACCCAAGGTAATACTTACTCAGGACAGCGTTGCCTAAGTTAAGCAAGGCTAGGTTTTATTGGCGGCGAGTGTGCAATTTCATACGCCGGCCGCGGCGTGTCGCGTATGAAATCACACATTCGGCGCAGATTGGCTACGGTTGGCCGTCGAATACGTCCGGGGGCAGCGGGGCGTCGGCGGCCAGCGCGTCGAACAGCTCCGCGGCGGCCTGGTGGTTCCACACCACGACCGCACCCGCATCGCTGTCGGTGAACTCGCCGATCGGCACGGTGAGCGTGGTGGTCGCGCCGTGCAGCGCCCAGGCCAGCCGGGCCAGGTCCCACACGTGGTCGTCGCGATCGACGCTGAGCGCGGCCACCCCCGCGCGGGGCACCGTGTACCAGCGCCGCGGGTTGAGCCAGACCGTCGGATCGGTGAGCCGCCCCAGCAGCGCCGCCATGAACAGCCGCTGATGCACCATCCGGTCCAGGTCGGCGCGCGGGGTGGCGCGGGTGCGGACGAAGCCCAGCGCGGTGCGGCCGTCCAGCCGCTGGCAGCCCGGCGCCAGGTCGATCCCGGCCAGCGGGTCGGTGATCGGTTCGCTGGGGCAGACGGTCACCCCACCGAGCGCGTCGACCAACGCGGCGAACCCGCTGAAGCCGATCTCGGCGTAGTGATCGAGCCGCAGCCCGGTGGCCTGCTCGACGGTCTGGGCCAGCAGCGGCGCCCCGCCCATCGCGTACGCGGCGTTGATCTTGTCCCGGCCGTAGCCGGGGATCGGGACATAGGAGTCGCGGGGCAACGACACCATGGTGGTGGCGCCGCCCGGCCCGGCGGCCACGTGCACCAGCAGGATGGTGTCGGTGCGCCCGTTGCCCAGGTCGCCGCCGGTGGTCAGCTCGGCCTGCTGCTCGGCGGTCAGGCCCTGCCGGCTGTCCGAGCCGACCAGCAGCCAGGTGGTGCCGCGGCCGGCGGGCGGCCGGTCGGGATAGCCGGTGAGCACCGGGCTGCGGTGCAGCGACGTGTCGACCCAGGCGCAGCCGGAGACGAGGCGGGCGCCCGCCCGGCCCGCGCCCATGCGGCGGGCGGGGGCGCGGCGGGGGCCGCGCGGGGGGGTGGGGGGGGGGGTGGCGGCTGGGTG
>NZ_MLQM01000285.1:0-3438 GCF_001854525.1 Mycobacterium talmoniae | reverse complement strand
CCGTTGGCCGGTGCGGCGGCGATCAACGACGCCACCAGGGTGCCGTGGGCGTCGCAGTCGGTTAACCCGTCACCGCCGCCCATCACGTAGTCCCCGCCACCGGTGAGGTTGGGCAGCCGCGGATGCGGGGTTACCCCGGTGTCGATGACGGCAACCTTCACCCCGCCGCCCCGGCCGAATTGCCACGCCTCCGGCAGGTTCAGCATGTCCAGGAACTTCGGCTGGACCCGAAAGTCGGTGCCCGGCAACACCCCAACCTCCGTGCAGTAGGACGTCTGCCGCATCGGCTGTTCGGGCCCGGGTGGGCTGTCCGGCGGGAGCGCGGCGGGGTCGATCGCCGGGCGGTCGATGGCCGCGGCCGGCAGCGCCCCGGCCAGCGCGCCGGCCGCCACCAGCAGCGTGGTCGCGGTCGCGGCGGCCGCACGGCTGCACCGCGGCCAGCCGTTACCGGTACCGGATGGCTTCATAGGTGTTCATCAACCACAGCGCCAGCGGGAACAACGGCATCAGGCACAGGTACTCCACCCACTCCACGAGTTTGCGGAACAGCGGGCTGTAGATGGTGTTGGGCACCACCGCGGCGGCGATCAGCCCGGCCGCCGGGAGCACGATCAGCACCGCCACCCCGATGGAGAGCGCCGCCGGTGTCCATAGCACCACCACGTAGCGCACCGCGACGATGGCCGGGATCGCCACGCCGGTGACCGTCACCGTGATCGCCTGCCAGCGGTCCAGGAAGGAGCGGCCCCGCAGGATCAAGAACCCGGCGGTGAAACCGGCCAAAAACAGCGGCAGCCAGCGTCGATCGGAGCTCGGGTCGCACAGTCCGGCCGCCGACGCCGCGATGAGCACACCCAGGCCGGCCAGCAGGCCGGTCAGGAACGACCGGGCCCGCTCGGCGCGCAGCACCACTTCGCGCACCGATTCGGGGCCTTCCAGCACCGGGGCGGCGCCTTCGGCCTTCACCACGGTGGTGGGCAGGTCGGGGCGGGCTTCGAACACCCAGCGGCTGGTCGCCGACGGGAACACCGGCAACCGGATGCCGGTCAGCCACCGGGACAGCGAGGGGGCGAATTGATAGCCCAGCACGCAGGCCAGCAGCAGGCAGCCCATCAGCGTGACCGCCCCGGTCAGTGCCACCATCCGCAAGACGCCCACCAGCATCACGCCGACGCTGATCGTGATGATCGCGGTGTAGATGCCCAGCCGACGGCCGGTGAACCGCATCAGCAGCAGCGCGGTCACCCCGGCCACGCCGAACCCGAACGCGGCGTGCGGCGCCCCCACCGGTCCGGGGACCGCCGCGGCGGCCGCGACCGCCAGCGCCGGCAACGCGGTGAGCAGCAAGATGTCCCCCACCCGGTGTTCGGGCACGGTGCGTGCCCGCAGCAGGATCAGCACCGCCGCGGCGAATACCAGCACCGCGATGACCCCGGCCCAGCCGGCCGCCAGCCAGCTGTCGTGCCGGTACCGCCAGCCGCCCAGCAGGCCCACCGCCAGCAGCACCCCGGTCGCCAGCATCGCGACGCCCACCTGGACGGCGGTCACCGGGTTGATCGCGGTGAACCGCTCGGACAGGTTCACCGCCACCGCGGTCGAGATGTGCTCGATGACTTGCGAGCGACGCTCGGTGTCCTCGACGAACCGCAGCCACAGCCGGTCGCCGTCGTACACCTCTTGTTCGGTCAGCGACTGGGTGGACCGCAGCGCGGTCCCGTCGACCAGGCACAACACCCACCGGCCGCGGCCCTTGGCCTCCAGGGGCTTCTCCCCCAGCTCCCGCAGTCGGCTGTTGATGACCTTCAGCAGCGGGTCGATCATCACCGACACCGGGGCGTCGGCGTCGAGCAGCACGCCGATCTGCACGCCGGCGCCGGCCATGATGCCGACCACCGCGGCACGCGGCGCGGTGACCGAGGGCTCGGTGTCGGGCTGCGCAACCTCGACCATCGCCGTCACCGTCCCACCGCCCTCGATCGAGCTATTTCCAGATCGGCCGAGGCCATATCCGGTGGGCGGTTGCGCCCGACAAATACTGAATCCATGCCTGCTGCCTCATTTTGGTGGATTTATAGTGTCGCCCAATTCTAGGGCCATTGTGCTCTATCCGCACGACGACGACGCATGCTACGTAACCCTTTGCCGCGTCTGGTTTTTCGTTCCCCTGCGTTAAACTCTGCGATGCGTTTTCCAGGACCCGTACGGAAGTGTGTCCAAAACGGTCTTGACCCCGACTTGCACCAACTGTGGGGTGGCCGGACAGATCGCCAGCCACGCCTCCCCGGAGCCGGCCGTGCGGGCCTGCTGATACAGCGCGATGCGGCCGCCGGAGCCATCCTTGAGCGAGAGCACCGAGGCGCTGGGCGCCCGGGCGTCGTCGCGGTATTGCCGCGCGTAGACCGCCGCCTCGGCCTCCGGATCCGACAGCGCCTGCCCCAGGGCGGCGATGGTGGCCGCCGACAGGCCCATCCGCCGCAGGTCGCCGCCGGAGAAGACGTTGAACCCCGACTCCTGCCAGCTCTGGGTGACCTCCAGCATTTCCTCCAGCGGGACGTTGACCGCCGTGATCTGGGCCGGGTCGGTGTGGTGGATGGACTCCAGGGCGTCGAGCACCAGCGCCGCGATCGACGAGGCGTCGGTGATCGACACGTCGTCGACGGTGATGTCGGTGCCCACCCGCACCGCCGACACCCAGTGCTCGCCGCGGCGGGCCAACAGCACGCGGAATTCGTTGTCGGGAATGTCGCGGGTTCCCGGCGGCGCATCCTCGTCGTCGATAATGCCGTAGCGCAGTTTGCCGCGGGACAGCAACGCGACGACCTCGAGGTCGGGTGCGGCCAGTACCTTCATTCGCCCCGCGACCTGCTCGTTGACCGCGTCGCCGACGACGATCCCCTGCTCGCGCATCACCGCCATGCCGGGATGCTCATTCAGCCAGTCGTTGGAATCGGTCGAGACGAACGGCCGACACCGCAGCTCGGGCGCCACATGGCGGATGTCGAGCAGTGCTTGCAGCATCCAGAAGCCCTCGACGTTGACGGTGATGTCAGTTCTGGTGCTCGGATCCATCGCTACCCTCCATTAGCCTTCGCCGCTGTGCGTACGTGCCTATTGCAACACGCGACGGCACACCGTGACCGGTGTGCCGTCGCGTTTAGTCAGCTGTCACCGCGCCGGGTGTGACGGTGGCGCGTGTCGCGACCAGTTCACACCCGGCGCCAGTGGCATCCGGATATCAGGCCCAGCTGGCGCTGACCGCGCCGTCGGTGGAGGCCATGTTGCCGCCAGCGGTCTGCACCTTGGTGCCGTGGGTGGCCGCCTGCTCATAAATCACCTGGAAGTTACGACCCAACTGGGTGATGAACTCCTGGCAGGCCACCGACCCCGACCCACCCCAAAAGTCACCGGCAGCCAACACATCGGCAATGATCGCCTGAT
>NZ_MLQM01000284.1:0-3471 GCF_001854525.1 Mycobacterium talmoniae | reverse complement strand
CGACACAGGCCCACCCGACACACCTTCGCCCGCGTCGTCGGCCAGGTCCTGATCCGACCCGCTCAACGCCTGGTAGGCGGCCCGCGCGAGCTCGCCGGCGCTGCCGTAGCGCTCGTGCGGGTCTTTGGCCATGCCCCGCGCGATCACCTCGTCGAAGGATTCCGGGACGATGCCCAGCCGCAATTGGCTGGGGCGCGGGATCGGCCGCATCAGGTGCGAGGTGATCAGCATCCGGGCGTTGTCACCGCGATACGGTGACCATCCGGTCAAGCATTCGTACAGCACGCAGGCCAACGAATAAACGTCAACTCGGTGGTCCGGTGTGGCGTCCCCGAACCGTTCCGGAGCCGAATATTTAAAAGTGCCCGCCGCGTCGCCCACCTGGGTTGCGCCGTCCAAACTGGCGGCATCGGCGATACCAAAATCGACCAAATACGCGAAATCGTCGCGGGTGACCAGAATATTTTCCGGTTTGACGTCGCGATGGATTACCCCCGCGGTGTGCGCCGCATCCAGCGCCAATGCCACCTGACGCACAATGCCCACCGCCCGGGTCGGCGGCAGTGGACCCAGCTCTTTCAACATGGCGGACAAGTCGGTGCCGTCGATAAGGCGCATATCCAAAAACAGCTGCCCATCGATCTCGCCGTAATCGTGGATCGGCACCACGTGCGGGTCTTGCAGGCGCCCGGCGGTGCGCGCTTCGCGCTGCAGCCGCTCACGGAACGCCGGATCGTGGCTCAACACCGGGGACAGGAGCTTCAAGGCCACAACCCGCTGCTTAACCGTGTCCTGGGCCTCATACACCTCGCCCATTCCGCCACGGCCGATCAACCGGGTGAGGTTGTAGTGCCCAAACTGTGACCCCACCCGTGAACCGCGTGCGGTGTCGCTCATCGCCGACTCCTTAAGCCAACCCCACGTCCGCGCCGACGGCGGCGAGCCAACCCCACTCGCCCACCATCGCCGCAATACTCCGGCAAATTATGACGGCAGAACCCCGGCACGTTCGTCAGACGGTAACGGTAGCAGCCGACCGTTCCACCCCGCCGATTACGGTGACTGCCAACGCGGTGGGTCTGCCTGCGTTGTCGACCTGTGGGCCGCCGCGCGGGACGGCCAGTACGTCTGGATCCATGAGCACGGTGGGAGTGAACGCAATGAGCCTGGTCATCTCCGATCACGAACGGGCGGCGCTGGCCGCGGTGACACAGTTCCCGCTGTTGGCCGCGATCACCGGGCGGCGATCACGGCGATTCCCGGTCGGCGGGCAGATCCCCGCCGGCGCGCTGGCGTTCACCAGCCGACGCCCGGTCCAGCCGTTATCGGAGGTCGAGCGGGCGCTGGTGCTGTCGGCGACCGGCGGCGTCACCGGGTGGCACTACGGCATCACCCACCACCCCGGCTACGCGCCGCGGCTGCCCAACTACTCCGGCAGTGCAACCGGCCGCACCTTCCCGTCGGCGGCGGGTTTCCACACCAGCCAACTGTTCTTCACCGACGACTCCGGAACTTATCTGCTGCCCACCCGCGACCAGGCCCCGCGCGCATTCGACGGCATCGAGGAATGGATCGGCCACACCGCGGAATCGTATGTTCGCATTTCGGATTCGCGGCTGGAACTTCCTCGCGAAGAGCCCTACATGGAGGGGCACAACACCTGGATCGGCAATCACCCGGGCAGCCTGCTGGCGTTTCCGGTCGCCGACCTCGCCGAGCATCTGATGGAAAACCTGTGGTTCTTCGCCGCCAACGGCTACCGCATTTTCGACGACATCAACCATCGCCAGATCGGCGGCACCGAATCCTTTACCGGGCTGCGCCACGGCGACGACCCGATCCCGCTGTCGTTTGTGGAGCAGTACACGCTGACCGAAGCGAGCGCGGAACTTGCCATCGCCGCGAACAACGGGATGCTGGCCCTGCAGGCGATCGGGCTGGGCGGCTGGATCTACGACGGGCTGGACCGACTGTCGGTGTTGGGCGGTTCCGGTGACCCCAAGGCGCCGGGGTTGGGTTTCGTCGCCGACAGCGACGACCGGTGGCCGTTCCCGAACGCCACCGGGCTGCCCGGATACTTCGAGACGCTGAGCCCACCGCATGTGCCGTCGGTGGCGGCCGGCGTCGAGAAGCTCGTCGCGCGCAAGTTCGGTTCCGGCGGGCCATTCCACCCCGACACCGCCGGTCCCTGGTCGGACACACCCCGGGTGCGGGCGTCCGCGCTGCCGCCCGACGCCATTCAGGAGCTGGTCACGCTCGAGGCGACCTACATCTACGACACGTTCGGCAAGCTGCCCGGCACGGTGCCGACCGTGCACGTGCTGATGTATCTGCAGGCCCAACACCTCGACCTCGACTTCTATGATGAGCTCTTTGCTCCTGGCGCGTACTTGGCGACGCACGCCGAACACCAGGCCCGCTGGCATGCGTCGTGCTGACGCGGCGCGGCCAAACAGTCCTAGTGCGATCACACCTGCGGGATGCCGAGTTCCTCGAGCCAGCGCTGGAACTCGATCAGCGGGAGGTCGGCGGGGCGGATGTAGAGGGCCAGGCGCGATTCCAGCGGCGGCAGCAGCCAGGGCCGCTGGCTTTCGATGACCACCCGATCCTGCGCTTGCAGCGTGTCCTCGAAGGTGAGGTAGCGTTCGTCGCCCGCCGGATCGAGGTCAAAGTCACGCGCCGTCAGCAGGTAAACATGGGAGCGGTCGGTGTCGACCGGCTGGACCGCCATGAAGATCACGTAGGTGCCGGTGGCGCTGCGCTTGACGAGGCGGATGGAGGTCGGGGTGGCGGCATTCCGGTAGTTGACGGTCTCGCAGATGCCAGTACCCATCGATGACAGGGTGCCCGGCTGCTCCACGGAATACGAAGTGATGAGGTAGTCGCCTTCCCGATGGGCCTCGTGGTCTGGGGCTTCGGGCGTGTCGGGATCGCCGAGCAGGCCCGGATGCACCCAGCCGAAGTGTGTGTCATCGAGCGCACCCATGACGACCCGCGGCGCACTGGCCCGCCACGGCTCGTAGGTGCGCGGGGCCGTGACGCGGAATGCCGGGTCGCTGAACTCAGGGAGTTCGGGGATCGCCGCCGCCTCCGGGGTCTCCAGGCAGACCCAGATCAGCCCGTAACGCTCCTCGGTCGGATAGCTCGCGACCTGGGCGCCGCGAGGGATCGGCGCGCCCCGGCGAGCGGGAATGTCGACGCAGCGCCCACCACCGTCGTAGGCCCAGCCGTGATAGGAGCAGCGAAGCGCGTGGCCGTCGACGACTTCCCCCAAAGACAGCGCCGCGCCGAGGTGGCGGCAAACGTCGTCGAGACAGGCCGGCCGGCCCCGGAGCCTGGCCAGCACGAGTGGGCGGCCGAGCAGCTGCACCCCGACCGGCCGATCCAGCAGTTCGGCGGCGGTCAGCACCGCGTGCCAGCGGTTGGCGAGCGCGGCGCGAAATCTATCGGCTGCCACCGAGATCTCCACGG
>NZ_MLQM01000283.1:0-3503 GCF_001854525.1 Mycobacterium talmoniae | reverse complement strand
GCAGCAGCGCGTCGATGCCTCAAACGCCGCATCGCCCGACGCGTATACCAAGCCCTTCTCACCAGCACCAAACCCGAAATCAACCACCTAAAACCAGCAGCCGCTTGACATAGGAGCTATTGCTCGCCGGGACCTCTACAGGGTCACTACGCCGTAGTCGCCGACGTGCCCGGCCAGCACACCCAGCTGGTCTTGCGCGGAGCCCAGGGTCTGCTCGATCGCGGTGAGCCGGGCGGCGTAGTGGCCGACCGGGTATTCCGCGGTCACCCCGATGCCGCCGTGCAACTGGATGGCCTCCTGGGCGATGTGGCGCCCGGATCGGGCGATCTGCAGCTTGGCGCGGGCCGCGATCACCGGGTCCAGCTGGCCGTCGGCGATCGACATGGCGGCGTACAGGTTCATGCTGCGGGCCAACTCCAGCGACACGTACATGTCGGCGGCGCGTTGGGTCAGCGTCTGGAAGGTGTTGAGGGTAACCCCGAATTGCTTGCGGGTCTTGAGGTAGTCGGTGGTCAGCCGCAGCGCCTCCTCCATCGCGCCCAGCGCCTCGGCGCACAACGCCGACTGGAGCCGGATGAGGGCGCCACGAATGGCGGCCGACGCGTCGGAAGCCGCGCCCAGTGGTTCACCGGGCGCGGCGTCCAGCTCGACCTGCGCGCCGCGCAACCCGTCGAAGGTCCGGTACGGCCGGCGGGTCACCGCATCGGCGTCGACCAAGAACAACCCGGTCCCGCCGTCGGGCAGGGCGGCGCTGACCACCAGCGTGTCGGCGCAGTGACCGGCCAGCACCGGGTTCTTGCGTCCGCTCAGCACCCACGAATCACCGTGCTGCACCGCCGATGTGGACACCTCGGTGCTGGCCCCGCGCATGCCGGGCTCGGTGTGGGCGAAGGCCAGCAGCTTTTGGCCGGCCGCGACGTCGTCGAGCAGTTCGCGCTGCGCGTCGGTGCCGTGCTCGGCGATCAACGCGCCCGGTCCCAGCGCGGCGTTGACGACTGGTTCGGGGGCCAGTCGCCGCCCGATCTCGGTGAGCACCAACATGATCTCGATCTGCCCGCCGGCGTCGGCGTCGAAGCCCAGACCCAGGATCCCGATGTCGGCCAGCTGTTTGTACACGTCGCGGTTCCAGCCGAGCTCGGTGTCGACGATCTTGTTGCGGGTTTCGGTGTCGTAGCTGCGCGACAGCAGATCGCGGGTGGTGTCGCGGAGCAGCGTCTGCTCGTCGCTCAACTGAAAGTCCATGGCTGCCTCACAATCCCAGAATGGTGGACGCGATGATGGTGCGCTGCACCTCATTGCTGCCGCCGTAGATCGACGTCTTGCGGTAGTTCAGGTAGTGCGGGGCGGCATGCTGCGCCCAGCCCGGCGACGCGATGTCGTCGCCGCCGTCGAACGGCAACGCGTCCGGGCCGGCCACCTCGACCAGCAGTTCGGTGGCGGCCTGCTGCAGCTGGCTGCCGCGCAGCTTGAGCACCGACGACGCCGGGTTGGGTTTGCCGTCCGCCGAGCCGGTGGCCACCCGCATCTGGGTGAGCTCCAATGCCAGCAACTCGTTTTCGACCTCGGCCAGCCGCGCGGCGAACAGCGGGTCGGACAGCATCCCGGTGGCGGCGGCGCGCTCCTTGACCTCGGCGAGGCGGACCTTGGTGCGGCCCACCCCGGCGATGCCGGTCCGTTCGTTGCCCAGCAGGAACTTCGCGTAGGTCCAGCCCTGGTTCTCCTCGCCGACCAGCTGGTCCGCGGGCACCCGCACGTCCTCGAAGAACACCTCGTTGACCTCATACCCGCCGTCGATCAGCTTGATCGGGCGCAGCGTGACCCCGGGCGTGGACATCTCGAACAGCAGGAACGAGATCCCGGCCTGGCGTTTGGGGGCCTGCGGGTCGGTGCGCACCAGGCAGAAGATCCAGTCCGCGTACTGGCCCAGTGTCGTCCAGGTCTTCTGCCCGTTGACGATGTAGCTGTCGCCGTCGCGGACCGCGGTGGTGCGCAGTGACGCCAGATCCGAACCCGCCTCGGGCTCGGAGAACCCCTGACACCACCAGATGTCCAGGTTGGCCGTCGGCGGCAGGAACCGCTGCTTGATCTCCTGGGAACCGAACTCGGCGATCACCGGGCCGACCATCTTGACGTTGAAGTTCAGCGGCTCGGGCACGCTGGCCAGCTGCATCTCGTCGAGCCAGATCTGGTGCTGGGTGGGGGTCCAGTCCTTGCCGCCCCACTCGACGGGCCAGTGCGGCACCGCCAGCCCGTGCTCGTTGAGGATTTTGTGGCTGGCTACCAGGTCGTCGTGGCGGAACTCGCCCAACCGGGTCCGCTCGCGCACGTCGGCGGGGATCTTGCTGGTGTAGAAGCTGCGCAGCTCGTCGCGGAACGCGGCCTCGTCTGCGGTGAGCGCCAACTGCATGGCGGCCTCCTTGTCTGGGGGGTGTGCACCGATGCTGTTTGCACAGTAATGGGTCGCCCAATCGGTTGGTCGGGAGGTTCTGCACAGTCCCGCCTTCATCCACAGCCGGGGCCCGCCGGCCCGCCGACGGGCCGGTGCCGTCGCGGCCGCCGCCTAGCGTCGGGCCATGCGAACCGAACTACCCGCCGAACGGCTGCACCGGCGCTTCGGCGCCCACCCGGCCACCGACCCCGCCGACGACGAACCCGACGAGGACGAGGACCCGAATGCGGTGCTGCCCCGCTGGCTGCCCGACGGCTCACCCGACGACGCCGGCTGGCTGGCGAAGCTGCGGGCCGACCCCGGCCGGGCCGGCGCGATCACGTTGGCGCTGATCGCCGTCGTGGCGGTGCTGATCACCATCTTCACGTTGGTGCGGGACCGGCCCGCGCCCGTCTCGTCGGCCAAACTGCCTCCGGTGGAGATGGTTTCGTCGGCCAGCCGCACCCCCAGCGCCGGGCCGGCGCCGGCACCGCAGCGGCCGGTGGTCAGCGTGGTCGGCCTGGTGCACACCCCGGGGCTGGTCACCCTGGCACCCGGAGCCCGCATCGCCGACGCGCTGGCGGCCGCCGGTGGTGCGGTGGCCGGCGCGGACACCATCGGCTTGAACATGGCCCGCCCGGTCGCCGACGGCGAGCAGATCGTGGTCGGCAGCGCGCCGCCGTCCGGGCAGCCGACCGCGCTGGGCAGCTCGGTGAGCCCGGGGACCACGGACAACCCGGCGACCCCCAGCACCGGGTCGGCCGCGGGCAAACCCGGCGAGCTGATCGATCTCAACGCCGCCACCGCCCAACAGCTCGACACGCTGCCCGGCGTCGGCCCGGTGACCGCGGCCGCGATCGTGGCCTGGCGCGACAGCCACGGCAAGTTCACCAGCGTCGACCAGCTCGGTGAGGTGGACGGCATCGGCCCGGCGCGCCTGGAGAAGCTGCGCGCCCTGGTCCGTGTCTGAGGCCGGTGCAGCCGTCGGCACGGCTCGACGTGCGGCTGGTGCCGGCCGCGCTGACCAGCTGGCTGGTCACCGCCGCCGGGGTGCTGTGGCCGCTCGGCCCGACCC
>NZ_MLQM01000282.1:0-3624 GCF_001854525.1 Mycobacterium talmoniae | reverse complement strand
GCCATGATGCGGCTGGCGTGGCTAGCGCTGCCGAACGCGCCATGCAGGACTTTGTGGATGACCATTACCCATGCCGGGTAGTGCGCTGGGCGCCCGGGTGAGTTGGGTGCGCGATCCGGGATCAGGTCGCTGATCGCGTACAACGCCGAATATGACGCGACGGCCCGGACTTTCTCGATTTCGAGCAGCGTGCCGTCGAACGGTGTGTCCAGCGCCTCACGTTTACGCTGGTCGACGCGGCGAGCACCGTAGGCGTCGTCGGCGCGGGGGCGCTGCTGCGACGAACGGTGCTTGGGTGACATGGCGGATCAGTTGTCCTGGCTCCACTGATAGCCGATGAGGGCGGCGGTGCCGTCCAGCGAGCCCGAGCCGGTGAGGTGGGCGGCGGCTTCGATGCGGCCGGTGTCCTCGAAGACACGTCGCGCGGCGTGGGCGGTCAGCGAGGACGGTTTGATCCCGGTAGTTCCGGTCAGTCCGGCGCGGGTCAGGACATCGCGGACGGTGACGCAGACACGGGCCTGGCGCTGGGCATCGGACCCGTCTGAGCCGGTGCAGATGATGGTGTCGGTGGTGGCGCCCCGCTCGTTCAGATGGCTGATTCGTTGGTAGAGCACTCGGCGGGCCCACGTGTCCAGGGGTAGGAGGCGGGCGCGGTGTTTGGTTGAGCCGTGCGCCCACGCGGTGTGGGCGGCGGTACCGATGTCGCCGATGCGGATGTAGCCGAGTTCGCTGGTGTGTGCCCCGGCCAATAGCAGTGCGGTGGTGGCGGCATGTCGGGTGGGGGTGGCGTGCTCGGAGAACAGTCGCACCAGCGCGGCCTCGTCGTCGTATAGCGGGCGGACGGTGGCGGCTTCGCGGTCGGGGACGGTGATGTCGGTGGTCGGGTCATCCAGGGTCAGCCCGAGGCGCCGGGCGGTGCGAAAAAAGGCCCGTACCGCGGCGCGGCGGTTGTGCATGGTCGCCACCGCTGCGGGAGCGACCGAGCCGTGCCGGGAGCGGCCCTTGGCGGCAACGAATTTGGTCACCAGGTCGTGATCGGCGCCCGCGAGGGTGGTGACGTCGTAGGCGGCGGCGAACCGGGTGAACCGGCGGGCGAGCAGAGCAAACTTGTCCAAGGTTTGGGGTGACATCGTCCCGTCGACGGCCCAGGCCGCGACCACGGTGTCCACGGCGGTCACCAGGCTGCCCTCAGCCATGGCAGGTTCCCACGGCAACGGCAGCGTCAGCTGCGCGGTGTTCACCGGTGCCCCATGGCACGTCGCGAGTTGGCATGGCAGAACCTTCCATAGTGGTGCGTATATGCACCAGAATGGTAGGGGTGCGGCTCGGCGTGGATGCCGGGGTGGCCTGCGGGCGATATCGTCAGGTGATGCCGCGCAGTCACGGCGATCAGCCGCCGGTTGTGTATCTGGCCGCTGGAGGATGGCCCGACGGGAACTTGATTCCCGATGCGCCACCGTCGGCATCGGCCGCCCAGCAGGTGGCGCGCGCTCTTCAGGTGGCGATGGCCGAGACCGGGACCGGTCAACGCGCACTGGCCGCGGCCACCGGCATCGCCCACACGACGATCGGCCGGATCCTGGCCGGCACCGTGTTGTGCGACATCGGGACGCTGGCCAACCTCGAACATGCGTTGGGTCGCTCCCTGTGGCCACCCGCTCCGGCGAATGGATCTAACGCGGCAACACGTGGAACATGACACATGTGGCAGAATACAAAGCGTGGAAGCGTTTGTGATTAACCGTGGACGGCGTGTTGCTCTTGACTCGCGTTACATGTGGCAGAACACTAAGAGGCGTGCGCGTAACCCCCGGCGAGACGAAGGCGTACGGCGATGAATAGAGCCAACAGGTCGTTGATGGATCTGATCGAAACCGCGGTGAAGCGTCACGACGGCGCGTCGGGGCGACGCCTGGCCGAGCTTGCCCAGCACGCCGGTCACGACATCTCCCATGCAACACTCAACCGTCTGCGGCAAGGCACCTATGCGTCTCGGCCCACGGACGCCTCGATCCGGGCCATCGCGTACCTGGCCGAAGTTCCTGAAACGGTGGCGTTCGCCGCCGTGGGCGTGCGTCCTCCGGCCGCCGAGCAGTACAAGTTGCCGGCCGAAGCGCAGCGGATGAGCACCCGTCAGCGCCGGGCCCTCGATGAGTTGCTGCGGGCCTTCGTCATCGAGCAGGCGCCACCGTCCGCCCCGAGTTTCGGTGCATTGTTGACCGCGCGCGATGAGTTGGCGGCGGCACTGCACACCGACCGTACCGAAGATGAATCCCTGGCTGAGGCGGCGCGCGCGGTGATCGCGGCGATCGATGACGCCACGGCCGCGCTGTTCAGCGACGTTGAGGACGATCCGGGCGCGCTAGCCGGCGATCAGCACTGGCCGCCGGCCGACGGTGCGCCGCCGCCGGTGTGTGCTGTGGGCTAAACGCGGGAGGATCGCGCCGGATGCGGGCCGAGGGAGGGATGGGCGTTGGTCGTGATACCGGAACTCGGGCCCGACGGAATGTTGCCACCCGGGCGGTATCGGGTGACGCGAGAACAACTGCGGGCCCGCTTTGTTGACGGCCGGGGCCCCACCCGAGCCGAACTGTGGCGCGACTGGGAGGCGGCGACCAACCTGCTGGCGCGCCATGTCCATGTCAACGCCGCCTGGGTGCACGGCCCGTTCCTGTCGCAGGATACCGACCCGCCCGCGGTGCACTGCGTGTACTGGGCCGAGGATTTGGAACTGGACAAAGCGCACCTCGACGTCGCGGCCGCCAAGTTGCTGCGCGCCTTCTCGCGACCGGGTTATGTTCGTCGCCGTCTCGGCATGAAGGTCGATACTCAGATTGCGGCCTGGCATTGCCAACCAGACCCGCGCAACACCGATGACTACTATGCGCAGTACTGCACACGCCGCGGCGAGGTCGACGACCTGCTGCAGCGCTTGGCGCTCGGCTCGGCGGGGGCCGCGCCGGCGCGGGCGGATGCGTGGCCGCGGCGCGGCTATGTGGAGGTGATCATCGATGACTACACCTGACGACGAGCTCGATCGGCTGGAGGCGGCGATCCTGGCCGCGATGGATGCCCCCGACATCGATGAACAGCTACCGGACTGGACCACCGCCGACGACCTGTCCCGCATCGGCATCCAGACGTTGATCGATGCCGACCCGTTCGGGCGCACCCTGGCCTCACACGGCAGCATCCGCATCACCGGCGACGGCGTCACCGGCTCGGCAGCCAAGGTCACCGACGTCGCTCGCGTCATGACCGGATTCCAGAGGGTCGCCACAGCGGTCGGCGCCGCACAGACCGGCGACAAGGCGCTGGGCAAACAACCCAACGCCGACGTGCGGCGCCGCACCGACCTGCTGCTGACCGCCGCGCCCGCCGTCGGATCGATCATCTTGACCTTTACCCCGGCCCTGGCCGCGGTCGATGAGACCGGCGACCCCGGAATGTTCGCCGAACTCGAATCCGAGGACCAGATGCTCGACACCGCCGTTGGCGCGGCCATCGATGTGTTCGCCGCCGGCAACGATATCGGCCCCAGCCCCGATGAATCAGCGTTCGTGCACCAGCTCGGCGCTATGGGCCCGCGCACCGCCTCGGCCGTGCGGGACCTGGCAAAGACTC
>NZ_MLQM01000281.1:0-3653 GCF_001854525.1 Mycobacterium talmoniae | reverse complement strand
CTTCCGGGGCGTCGCCGCTGCCGATCAGCCGCATCACCGCCACCCCGGAGACCGGAGCGGCCGGAAACCTGTTGGGCGGCATGCCGTTAGCGGGCGCCGGCGCCGGCGGCGCAGCGGGTTCCGGTCCGCGCTACGGGTTCCGTCCGACGGTGATGGCCCGACCCCCGTTCGCCGGCTAACCCGTTGGCGTACCGGCCGCGAGCAGGCCCCTGTCGGCCCGCGAGCAGACGCAGATTCGCACGTTGCGACCGCAAATCGTGCGAATCTGCGTCTGCTCGCCACCGGTCCTGCACCATGACCGTATGGGCATCGACCTGCACACCGACGTCGACGAAATCGCCGACGGCATCTACCGATTCTCCACTTGGGTTCCCGGGATCACCGAGCACGGCTTCACGTTCAACCAGTTCCTGCTGACCGGCGAGCAGCCGTTTCTGTTCCATTGCGGACACCGCTGGCTGTTCCCGCAGGTGTCGGAGGCCATCGAGAAGGTCATCCCGCTGAACACGCTGCGCTGGATCTCGTTTGCCCACGTCGAGGCCGACGAGTGCGGGGCGGTGAACCTGCTGCTGGACGCGGCGCCACACGCCGAGGTCATCCACAGCGCGCTGGCCAACGCGTTGTCGCTGACCGACCTGTGCGACCGGCCGCCGGTGGCCGCACCCGACGACGCCGTCCACGACATCGGCGGGCACCGACTGCGGTTTATCGCCACCCCGCACGTGCCACACAACTGGGAAAGCGGCCTGTGGTTTGACGAGACCACCGCCACCCTGCTCGCCGGGGACCTGTTCGAGCACACCGGACGGGTCCCGGCGCTGACCGAAAACGATTGTGTGGCACCGGCGTTGGAATCCGAGGCACTGTTCCACGCGACCGGGCTGACCACCAACCTGGCGCCCACCCTGGAGCGGCTGGCCCAAATGCGGCCGACCACGCTGGCGCTGATGCACGGCTCGTCGTTTACCGGTGACGGCGCCGCCCAGCTGCGCGCCCTGTCCGCCGGTTTCGCCGCGCTGGCCGGTTAACCACACGCCCCGGTCATAGCCGGCTCAGCACACCGCCCACCCCGGTCCGCACCAGCTCGGGTGTTGCGGTGTCCAAGCCGTGGAGCACCTCATGCCAGGGCCCGAGCCGGTGCCACAACAATGCCCCCTCGCGCAGCGCATCGGTGACGCCATAGGCGGTGCCGACGGCGTGCGCGAAGCCCGAGGGAGCACCGTGCAGCGCCCAAGCGAGGTCGAGGGCCCTGTCGCCGATGTGGGCGTCGCCGAAGTCGATGACACCAGTGAGCGAGCGGCCGTCGGTCAGGATGTGCTCCGGGCCAAGGTCCCCGTGCACGACGGTGTCGGTGCGGGCGTCGGAGGCCGATTCCAGCAGGTCGAGCGCCTGCGATTTCCGATCGCCCGGGAGCAGCGGAACAACCTCGGTGCGGAACCGCTCGAGCAGTTCGGCGCGCTCACGCCGCACCTCGGCGGCCGACGCCAGGCCGTGCCGGACAGCGGCGTCTACCGGGGTCGCGTGCAAGGCGCGGAGAAATTCGCCAAGTTGGTGACCGATGAGGCCGACAGCCGGCCGGTTGTTGACCGACGGGTCGAACGGTTCACCGGGGACGAGTTCATGCCGCACCACCAACGGCTCACGCTGCGCGACCCAGGGCACCGGAACCGGCACCGGGAGCCGCGGAGCAAGCCAGCTCATCAGGTGTGTTTCCCGGCGCAGCAGGATCTCCGCTCGCGGGTGGCGGGGCCGTCGCTCGACCCAGCGACCGTCGACGAGCGCCGCGGCGCTATCCCAGCCGCCCGTGAATTCCACGAAGGCATCGTAGAACTCGAGGTGAATGCTGTTCCGCACGAAGATGGCTCGAAGAAACCAGAAGGCCACGACCGGGCGCCGGACCGGAAAACAAATCGTTCGCCGAGCGTGAAGTTAGGTTCACTCTCGAACGCCGGGCGTGAACCCAAATTCACACTCGACGGGCTTCTCCGCATTTGGCCCGTCCGGAGCGCGAACGCACCACACCACGCGCGTCACATTAGTCACTTCCATCACTTTTTGCGTACCCTGGAAGGCCGGTACGGATCGGTGTCAGGGAGCAGCGGGTGCGGGTATCGGATCGGGCAGGGTTGGCCGTGGTCGGCGCGGCGCTGCTGATCGGCGTGTCGCTGCTGGCCGGATGCAGCTCGACCGTGGACGGTCAACCGGTCGCCTCCCCCGGTGCGGGCACCGCCACCGAACCGTCCTTTCCCGCTCCCCGGCCCAGCACGTCGCGGCCCGCGGCGCCGTCGCCGTCCCCGACCGCGCCGGCCGGCGCCATCCCGCTGCCGCCGAACGCCAACGGCTACGTGTTCATCGAGACCAAATCCGGGAAGACCCGCTGCCAGATCGCCAGCGACAACGTCGGCTGCGAGGCGCAGTTCACCAACTCGCCGATCCAAGACGGGGCACACGCCAACGGGGTCAATATCAGCGCCGACGGCGATGTCCAGTGGGTGCTGGGCAATCTCGGCGCCATCCCGACCGTCACCATCGACTACCGCACCTACGATGCGCAGGGCTGGACGATCGCCGCGAACGTCGACGGCACCCGGTTCACCAACAACCGCACCGGCCACGGGATGTTCGTCAGCATCGACAACGTCGAGACGTTCTAACCTGTCCCTCGTGGACTTTCGGGTATTCGTCGAACCGCAGCAGGGTGCCAGCTACGCCGACCAGCTCCGGGTCGCCCAGACCGCGGAGGCGCTGGGCTATTCGGCGTTCTTCCGGTCCGACCACTACGTGGCGATGAGCGGCGACGGGCTGCCCGGCCCCACCGATTCCTGGGTGACGCTGGGCGGGATCGCCCGCGAAACCTCCTCGATTCGGCTGGGCACGCTGGTCAGCTCGGCGACGTTCCGCGGGCCCGGGCCGCTGGCCATTTCGGTCGCCCAGGTCGACGACATGAGCGACGGCCGCGTCGAATTCGGGTTGGGCGCCGGGTGGTTCGAGCGCGAGCATCGGGCCTATGGCATCCCGTTCCCGTCGCTGGGTCAGCGTTTCGACCGGCTGGCCGAACAGCTCGACATCATCACCGGGCTGTGGACCACACCGGCCGGCCGAACCTTCGACTACGCCGGCGACCACTACACGCTGACCGACTCCCCGGCGCTGCCGAAACCGGTGCAGCGCCCGCACCCGCCCATCGTCATCGGCGGCCTGGGCGCGACCCGGACCCCGGCGCTGGCCGCGAAGTTCGCCGCCGAGTTCAATGTGCCGTTCGCGCCGCTCGACGCGGTGCGCACCCAGTTCGGGCGGGTGCAGGCCGCCGTCGCCTCCGCCGGCCGGTCCCCCGGCTCGGTGGTCTTCTCGGCCTCGTTCGTGGTGTGCGCCGGGCGGGACACCGCCGAGATCACCCGGCGCGCCGCAGCCATTGGCCGCGACCTCGACGAGCTGCGGGAGAACTCCCCGCTGGTGGGGACACCGGGAGAGATCGTCGACCGGCTGGGCCCGTTCACCCAGGCCGGCGTGCAGCGGGTGTACCTGCAGGTGCTCGACTTGGCCGACCTCGATCACCTGGAATTGTTCGCCGCCGAGGTGATGCGCCAACTCGTTTGACGGCGACGCCCCGGGCCCGTCGCGCACGCCCGCCCGCTGTAGCCGCTAACATCGGT
>NZ_MLQM01000280.1:0-3679 GCF_001854525.1 Mycobacterium talmoniae | reverse complement strand
GGGCGCCGTTGTCCTGCGCGTCAACAGCCAAGGCGCCCAACGCGATCGGGCTCCCGGTGACGATCTGCACCTCGCTGCTGGCGGCGCTGGCGGTGCTGACGCCGACGAGGCGATCCCGGCCGCCGGCGGCGGTGGCCACCTCGGCGATCCACAGCGTGTCGGGCCGGCCGTCGCCGTCGAGATCACCGACTACCCGTTGCGCCGCCCCCGGCGGGGCCGCGTCGCCGCCCGGCGGGCAGCCCGGCGCCGCGGAGGCGGGCCCGGCGGGCCCGCAGCACAATCCCAGGGCCAGGGCGAGCGCCAGCAGCGGGGGAGCGGACCGCGACCACATCACCCCATTGTGCGCGGTCACACGCTGGGCAGTTTGGCGTCGATGTCGTCGACGATGGTCTTGGCCTCGTCGTCGCCGTTCATCTTGCAGGCCAGCACGTCGATGATGACGTTGTTGGTCGCCCGCATCGCGTGCTGGCAGGACCAGCCGTTGGTGTGCAGTTGCGTCTGGTTCACCACCAGGGTCGAGTCGGTGGCGTCCACCGCGCCGAACTGCCATTCGGCGGGGTCGCCGTCGGGGTCGCGGTTGGTGAAATGGCGGTCGCCGCAGCGGGTCCAGTCGTCGGTGAGCTGGTGGAAGAAGTCGGCGACGGCCTTGCGGGACGGGTACACCACGGCCGCCTCGACGACCAGGTGGTCGTCGGGCCCGTTGACGTCGCCGCCCCGCACGGTTTGCGCGCGCAACGCCGACCAGCCGCTGTCCTGATACACCGACCGCTGGATCGGGTACCAGATCGCCAAACACGACTGGTCCCACTCGTCGTCATCGTCGAACAACTCGGTGCGGGTCTTCTGGATCTCCAGATCCGAGGCACCCATGACGGTGTTGAGGTCGTGGCCGTCGAGCAACACGCTGCGCAGCGCCGCCTTGGGCACCGGCACCGGCCCGTCGTGGTCGGCCGGCTCCGCTTGGCCGGGGACCAGCGTGGAGCATCCGGCCAGCAGCAGGCACAGCACCAGCAGAGGAGTCGACGTACGCACGGCTCGACGGTACCGCCGACTAACTCAGCCGATCGCGCGGGCGGCGCCCTCCCAGAACTGGGCGCGGACGGCCTTCTTGTCCGGTTTGCCCAACGCGGTCACCGGCAGCGCATCGACCACGACGACCCGCTTGGGGGACTGCACCGACCCCTTGCGGTCCTTGACCGCGGCCTGGATCTCGGCGGTCATCGCCGCGATCGCGTCCTCGTCGCGGGGCGCGTCGGCGCGCAGCACCACCACCGCGGTCACTGCCTCCCCCCACTTGTCGTCGGGGGTGCCGATCACGCACACCTGCGCCACCGCCGCATGCTCTGCCACCACGTCCTCGACCTCGCGGGGGAACACGTTGAACCCGCCGGTGACGATCATGTCCTTAACCCGGTCGACGATGAACCAGAACCCGTCCTCGTCCTCGCGGGCCATGTCGCCGGTGTGCAGCCAGCCGTCCCGGAACGTCTCGGCGGTCGCGTCCGGCAGCTGCCAGTAGCCGCCGGCCAGCAGCGGCCCGCCCACACAGATCTCGCCGACCTCGCCTTGCGGCACCGGCTGGCCGTCGGGGCCCAGCAGCGCGGTCCGGGCGAACAGCGTCGGGCGCCCGCACGACGTCAGCCGCTTCTCGTCGTGGTCGGCCTTGGCCAGGTAGCTGATCACCATCGGCGCCTCGGACTGCCCGTAGTACTGGGCGAAGATCGGCCCGAACCGCTCAATGGCCTCGGCCAGCCGCACCGGGTTGATCGCCGACGCCCCGTAGTACACGGTCTGCAGCGACGACAGGTCCCGGGTCCGCGAATCCGGGTGGTCCATCAGCGCGTACAGCATCGACGGCACCAGCATGGTCGCGGTGATGCGCTGCTCCTCGATGACCCGCAGCACCTCGGCCGGGTCGAACTTGGCCATCACCACCATCTGCCCGCCCTTGATCAGGGTCGGGGTGAAAAACGCCGCCCCGGCGTGCGACAGCGGGGTGCACATCAAAAACTTCGGGTTCGCCGGCCACTCCCACTCGGCCAGCTGAATCTGGGTCATGGTGGTGATCGACTGCACGGTGCCGATCACGCCCTTGGGTTTGCCGGTGGTGCCGCCGGTGTAGGTCAGCCCGCCGATGTGATCCGGCGGCAGGTCCGCGGCCACCAGCGGCCGCGGCGCATACTTGTCGGCCTCGGCGGCCAGATCGTGCGCCACCTGAGCCAACGCCTCGGGCACCGGGCCGATCGTCAGGATCTGGCGCAGCGACTCGACCCGCTCCAGCAGCCCGGCCGCCCGCTCCACGAACGCCGGGGTGGGGTCGATGATCAGGGTGGAAATCCCGGCGTCGGCCAGCACGTAGGCGTGGTCGTCGAGGGAGCCCAGCGGGTGCAGCGCGGTGCGCCGATACCCCATGGTCTGCCCGGCGCCGACGATCATCAGCACCTCGGGCCGGTTCAGCGACAGCAGCCCCACCGCGCTGCCGGTGCCGGCGCCCAGCGCTTCGAACGCCTGGATGTACTGGCTGATCTTGTCGGCCAGCTGGCCGCCGGTCAGCGTGGTGTCGCCGAGGAACAGCACCGGCTTGTCCCTGTGGCGTTTCAACGCACCGGCCAGCAAGTGGCCCATATGGACGGGATTGCGCAGCAGATCGTCGGTCATACCAGCCACACTAGAACGTGTTTCAGTTTCACCTCAATCGGGGATCTTGGCCAGGATCCGATCGGTGATTTCATCGGTCTGACGTGCGGTCTGGCCGTCGTTGCCGCACACCTCGGTTTCCACCATGTAGTTGCCTTTGCCAGCAACCACGTGCTGGCAGACCCGGTTGGGGTTGGTCTGGTTGTGCATGGTGGCGCTGGCCCGGGTGACGTTGACCTCGTCGCCGGTGACCGGGACGGGGATGACCTGGGCGTTGCCGTCGTCCTGCTTGACGGTGAACGGCTGCGCGCACTGCTTCCACACGTGCAGCACATACGACACCGACCATTTGCTGTCGGTCTTGAACAGCGACACCACCTGCGCGACGTTGTGCTTGCCGTCCCCCTTCAGCAAATTGCCGGTGATCTGCATCCACGAGGTGTACACCTGGTCCTGGGCGGGCAGCGCCAGCGGCGCGCACTCGCTGGGCTCGACGCTGGACGTGTCGTTGACCGGTTCGGTGATGGTCATGGACTGGGTCATCGAGGCTTCCCCGACGATGCCGGCGATCTCGGACTGGCCGAGCAGGGTGTCCTGCAGCGACGACGGCGGGGTCGTCGTGGTGACGACGCTGGGCAGCGGACCGAGCCGGTCGGCGGGCTGGGCGGTGCCGTCGACGACGGTCTGACACCCGACGGTGCACAGCAGCACCCCCAGTACCGGCAACCCGCAGCGCAGCCGCATCGCGTGTCCTCTCGGTCGGGGCTGCGGCCAAGTCTATGGCCCGGCCCCGGCCAGCGGCGCCGTTGCACGCGGCGACCGGCGGGCGGCACCATGGTCCGATGCGGCCGCCGCTGGACGACATCCTCGACTGGGTGCACGTGGTGGCGCTGCCGATGCGGGTGGCCTTCCGCGGCATCACCGTCCGCGAGGTGGCGTTGATCGACGGCCCGGCCGGCTGGGGCGAGTTCGGCGCGTTCGTCGAATACGGCCCGGCCGAGGCCGCGCACTGGCTGGCGGCCGCGCTCGAATCGGCCTACAC
>NZ_MLQM01000279.1:0-3701 GCF_001854525.1 Mycobacterium talmoniae | reverse complement strand
ACGCGACAGACCACTATCCTCAACCATGACGTCCTCCTCGGTGTATTGGGATACCAAGCCCGTCAACGACACCAGGAGGACGTCTTTTTGATCAACATTTATCGACATAGCCCTCTTACTACGCCGGACAAAACCACGGGTCTGCGCACGCTCGCCGCAGTTCAAGCGCAAGGAAGCAGCCCGAACCATCCGGCGCGACACCAACAGATTGAGGAAGTCGAGATGTCAGGCATCGACGGCAAAGTCGTGGCCATCACCGGAGCTAGCAGCGGCATCGGCGAGGCGACCGCACGCGCCGTCGCCTTTGCTATCGAACAGCCACACGACATCGAGATCGGCGACATCACCATCCGCCCGACGGTGCAGGGTTAGACCCAGCGACCACCGCTACTGGTTCGGAATCGGGTCGAGCGCTTTGAGTTTGCCGTCGGGCCCGATCTGGTAGCGCACCGTGCCGATGCCGGTGGGTCGTTCGGGCGTGTCACCGCCCTTTTGCCACTGGTATTGCACGGTGACGGTGTCCTCGCCGGGCGTCAGCACCGTCGTGTAGGGCTTCGGGTTGGTGGTGGGGCTGCCCAACGGGGTGTTGTGGTCGAAGAACAGCAGCTGGTTGGGGCTCACCGCGGTCGCGCTGCTCGGCGCGATCTGCACCCAGTACAGCCGGCAATCGTGGGTGTGCCCGCGCCCGATTTCGGTCCAGGTCGACCCCGGCACCGCGCTCGGCTCCGCGATAATCGCGTGCTGCACGGTGTCCGCGCTCGGCCCGTCGGAGTCCGCGCAGCTGTCCGGCGGGGCCGACGCGGGGCCACCGGGCTTCCAGCCGCAGCCCGCTGTGATCAGGCCCACAGCCACCAGGATTGCCACCATCGCATGCCGCACGCCCCGAAGCTTACGGGCTGTCAGCAACCCGGTGGGGTTATCACACCGGGTTCCCAGCATCAGGAAATGATCTTGAAACCTGGGCAGGGCACCGTGGTGGCACACCCAATTTGAGGAGGGAGACACGCGTGCCTGCGGACCCGCACACCGTCGACACGCTGTGCGCATACTGCGGCGTCGGGTGCGGCATGGTGCTGCAGGTCGACACCGATCCGGAGACCGGGCGACGCTCGGTCGCCAAATCCACCGGCAACAAAACGCACCCCACCAACTTCGGCCGGTTATGCACCAAGGGCGCGACCACGGCCGACATGCTGGCCGCGCCCGGCCGGATGGAGTCGGCGTTCCTGCGCCCGCACCGCGGTGAACCGATCGAACCGGCCGACGTCGACGCCGCCATCACCCACTGCGCGACCCGGCTCCGGGCGATCCTCGACGAACACGGACCCGACGCCGTCGCGCTCTACGTGTCCGGGCAGATGTCCACCGAGGCCCAGTATTTGGCGAACAAGCTGGCCAAGGGGTTCATCGGCACCAACCAGATCGAGTCCAACTCGCGGCTGTGCATGGCCAGCGCCGGATCCGGGTACAAGCAGTCGCTGGGCGCCGACGGACCGCCCGGCTCGTATCAGGATTTCGATCACGCCGACGTGTTCTTCGTGATCGGGGCCAATATGGCCGACTGCCACCCGATCTTGTTTCTGCGGCTGATGGACCGGGTCAAAGCCGGCGCCAAACTGATCGTCGTCGACCCGCGGCGCACCGCGACCGCCGAAAAGGCCGACCTGTTTTTGCAGATCGCGCCCGGCACCGACCTCGCGCTGCTCAACGGCCTGCTGCACCTGCTCATCCAAAACGGCCACACCGACGACGAATTCATCGCCGAGTTCACCGAGGGTTGGGAGGTGATGCCCAGCTTCGCCGAGCAATTCCCGCCGGACCACGTGGCCGAGATCACCGGCATCCCCGAGGCCGACATCCGCACCGCCGCCCAGTGGATCGGTGAAGCCGCCAACTGGATGAGCTGCTGGACGATGGGGCTCAACCAAAGCACGCACGGCACCTGGAACACCAACGCGGTCTGCAACCTGCACCTGGCCACCGGCGCGATCTGCAAGACCGGCAGCGGCCCGTTCTCGCTGACCGGGCAGCCCAACGCGATGGGCGGCCGCGAAATGGGTTACATGGGTCCCGGTTTGCCCGGGCAGCGCAGCGTGCTCAGCGACGACGACCGCGCCTTCGTCGAAGACCAGTGGGGGCTGCCGGCCGGCACGCTGCGCACCGAGGTGGGCACCGGCACCATCGACATGTTCACCAAGATGGCCGACGGTCAGATCAAGGCCTGCTGGATCATCTGCACCAATCCCGTTGCCACGGTGGCCAACCGGAAAACCGTGTTGGAGGGCCTGGAGGCCGCCGAACTGGTGATCGCCCAGGACGCGTTCGCCGACACCGAGACCAACGAGTACGCCGACGTGCTGCTGCCGGCGGCGCTGTGGACCGAATGCGACGGGGTGATGATCAACTCCGAGCGCAACCTCACCCTGTTCCAGCAGGCGGTTGACCCGCCCGGACAGGCGCTGCCGGACTGGCAGATCATCGCCCGCATCGCCACCGAGATGGGCTACGGCGACGCGTTCAGCTACGGCTGCGCCGAAGACGTATTCAACGAGATCAAGCGGTTTCACAACCCGACGACCGGCTACGACCTGCGCGGGGTCAGCTATCAGCGGCTGCGCCAAACCCCGATCCAGTGGCCCTGCCCGCCGGAGGGCACCGAGGACCGCAACCCGATCCGCTACCTCAACGACGGGATCAGCCAGACCCAGCGGGTGCGCGAGGACGGCAGCATCCCGCGGTTGGCGTTCGCGACCGGCAGCGGCCGCGCGGTGTTCTTCGCCCGCCCGCACCTGCTGCCCGAGGAAATGCCCGACGACGACTACCCGTTCCTGCTCAACACCGGTCGGTTGCCGCACCAGTGGCACACCATGACCAAGACCGGCAAAGTCGCCAAACTCAACAAACTCAACCCCGCACCGTTCGTGGAGATCCATCCCGACGACGCCGCCCGGCTTTCCATCGTCGACGACGACCGGATCGAGATCGCGTCGCGCCGGGGCCGCGCGGTGCTGCCGGCGGTGGTCACCGACCGGGTGCGGCCCGGCGACTGCTTCGCCCCGTTCCACTGGAACGACGCCTTCGGCGAATACCTGTCGATCAACGCCGTCACCAACGACGCCGTCGACCCCACCTCGCAGCAACCCGAGTTCAAGGCCTGCGCGGTCACCTTGACCAAGGTCACCGCCGCCGCGCCGGCGGCGCCAGCCGAGCCCACCGCCACGCACGCCCCGGCCGATCCCGCGTCCCCGGAGGAAATCAGCTTGTCCCAAGTCGACGCCCTCGCCGACCTTCTCGGCCAGCCCGACCAGTTCGCGGCGCAGTTCGACCCGATGGAGCGGGCCTACCTGTCCGGTCTGATGGCCGCGCTGCGCACCGACGCCGGCCGCCGCGCGCCCGGGGTGCCGACCCTGCCGTCCAGCGCACCGTTTGAGCCGAGCACCCGGATGTGGGTCGACGGGGTGATGGCGGGGCTGTTCTCCCGCAGCCCGGTACCCGGTTGGGGGGCGCTGCCGGCGGCGGCGCCCGCGCCGGCGGCCGGCCCGACCGATCCCGGACCCGTCTCTTATACACCTCTGACGCTGCCGGCGGCTTAATAGGTGGTGGTTTTCGTGGGGGGCGTGTCGCCTGTCGATGCAACAGACAGGTCTCGGAAGATGGCTGTCGTGGGGGAGGGCTGTGATTGGGGGCGGGCTGTGGCATCT
>NZ_MLQM01000278.1:0-3739 GCF_001854525.1 Mycobacterium talmoniae | reverse complement strand
GGCCGGCCCCGGCCCCCGCGAACGGGTCCGCCGGGCCCGCCGCTCCGGCGGCCGCGAACGGGTCGGCGCCCGGTGGCCCCGCCGCGGCGGCACCGAACGGGGACGGCGGCGGACCGCCGCCGGTCAACAGGTTGGCGCCGGCCGCGCGTTGCCGCAGCCCGGCCAGCAGGTCGGGCAGCCGACGTTCGATGTCCTCGTACAGTTTTTGGCGCTCCGGAACGTCGGACTGCCCGCGCACCATCAGCAGCACCTCGGCGCGGTTGTCCGCACCGCCGGGATTGTGCAGCAGCACCCACTTGCCGTGCACCGCCAGCGGCAGCACCGCGTGCACGCCGCTGGCGTCGGTGGACGGGATGTCCGAGCCGGCGCTGAGGTACCCGGGGGCGGCCACCTTGACCTGCGCGGTGCCGAACGGGCTGCGGCCGTTGACCGTCGACAGCTGCACGCCGTGCACGGTGAGCTGGCGCGCGCCGCCGGCCAGCCCGGGAACCGGGGTGACCAGGTCGGTGTCGGCCATCGCGAACGGTTCCCCGTTGCGCTGCACCGCACCGGCGTCGACCTCGACGGGGATCCGCTCGGCCAGCATCGGCACCCCGGGGATCTTGCCGGTGTACCACTTGGCCGCGTACAGCAACGCCAGCGGGATGCCCGGGCCCAGCAGCAGCGCCGCAATGAACACCAACACGAAGTTGGTGGTGCTCAGCGGTTTGGTCATCGACGCGGAGAACGTGACGTCGACGGTCTGCGCATCGTCGGGTTTGTCTTGCGGCGCAATGTGAACCGGCACGCTGCCGTTGAGCCCGCCGTGTCCGTCGTGGTCGGTGTGCAGCGTGACCGGCAAGGTGGCCTTCTGGTCCTTGTCGACCTTGAGGCAGTTTCCGGGGCCGGAGGACGACGAGGTCACGCTGACGGTGCCGATGCCTTCCGGTCCGGCCACCACCTTCGTCGCTTCCCCGTCGGCGATCCACACACAGCCCGGGCCGGTGACCTCCAGCTGCGCGGTGGCCCCCTTGGTGCCCTGCACATCCCCGAAGTCGATGTGCTGGCCGGGCACCGGCAAGCCGACCTTGGGCAGGATCTGCATCGGCGAATCCACCTGTTGCGGCGACAGTTTGGTGCCCGGCGCGATCTGCGCGCCCTGCGGGTCCTGGGCGGGCGCGGTGGTGATCACCAGCGACATCCGCAGGGTGGCCGCGCCGGCCTTCACCTTGGTGAGGTCCACGTCGATGGGGTCGCCGATCGCGGCCTTGGGCACCGAGGTCAACACCTCGACCGGCGCCCCGCCGTCGACCGCCAGCGACGCCGACATCACGGCATCACCGGCCAGGGTGGCCGGATCGATCGGTGTGCCGGCACCGTCGACCAGCCCGAACTTCACGCCCTTCATCACCTGGCCGGCGCGCCACGGCGAGTCGGGATCGGCCTGCAGCGCCGGGAAGATGTCGGTGGAGATGTGAATGTTGACCCGGGAGACCGCGTCGCCGTGCTGGCCGGTGGTGTCGACGTACACGATCGCCCACTGGCCCGGCCACTGCGGACTGTCCGCGCTTTGAATCGACACGGTTTGCGCCGAGTCCGACTGCCATTCGAATTGCACCGGCATCCCGTCGAGGGTGCCCTGCTTTTTGCCCTCTTCCTTGGGCAGCTGCAGTTGCTGCCCGGACGGGGAGATCAGATACGGCACGATGCCGGGCAAGCCGCCGGAGCCGAGGATGTTGACCGCCTTGACCGAGCGGTCCAGCACGAAGTTGTGTCGCGCCTCCTGGCACACCTGGCCCTGCTGACACACCGGTTTGGTGTCGTCGATATGCGGGTCCGGGTTCAGCGCATCGAACGCGAACAGCATCTGGTCGATGTTGGACACCGGGTAGAAGTCGCCGGGTTTGGGTTTTTTGATGCCGCCGCAGCTCTTCCCGTTCAGCCCGGTTCCGGTGGCGATCGCCGACATCACGTCGAAGTCCGCATTCGAGGCCGCCTGGTCGCCCAACCCGACGGCCAGCATCACGATGCCGTCGGAGCGCAGCTGGTCGGCGACCCCACCGTCGCGGCAGATGCCCTCGGTGGCGCGGTTGATCATCTCGTCGACCCCGGCTTGGGTGCCCAGGTCGACGTCGGGCGCGTACGGCTTGGAGCCGGCCCGCGGCGAGTAGTCGATCTTGCCGTCGGAGAACCACGAAATCGCTTGGCACCGGTTGGGGTCGCCCTGGGTGTGCGACGCCAGCGTCTGCCGCGCGCCATCCAGCGCCAGCCAGTAGTCGGTGTCCAGCCCGTCGTTGCGGCGGGCCAGGGTGTCCAGGTTGGTCTTCACCGAATCCGCGGACGCTTCCGATAGCGGCGCCCAGTCCGCGCGCACCGTGTAGCTGTCGGAGAAGCCGGCGATGGCCACGTCGAGCTGGGAATGGGTCCGGTCGGCGTACCGGCCCAGGGTGTCGACCAGATACTTGGCCGCCTGCACCCGCGCCGCCTGCGCGTCGGTGCTTTTCAGGCTGCCCGACTCATCCACCAGGATCAGCAGGTCGCCCGCCTTCTGCGAGGCCAGGCAGGCCCCGAAGCGGTCGGCGCCGGCGGTGTCGCCCTCCGCGTGCGCGGTTCCGGTTGCCCAGCCGCTGCACGCGAAGCCGAACGCCAGCACCGCGGCGGCCACCAACCGCAGCACCGAACCGCACCGAACCAGCCGTGAACCCATCGTTATGTCCCTACTGCCTGCCGGCCCATAAGGCGATCTGCCAGGCGCCGATGCCGATCCCCACCGCACACGCGGCCAGCACCACCCAGTAGGCGGTGGATAGCCAGGTCGGCGCCGAGTACACCGAGCTGAGCCGGCGGCGGGTGTCGGCGGCGTTGAACCAGGCCAGCACGCCGATCGCGGCGGGGCCGGCCAACAGCCAGCCGGCGAAGGCCAACACCACCGTGGATCCGGTCACCGTGGCCGCCACGCCAAAGATGATGCCCACCAACGCGACCGCCAGCGCCGCCGCCACCAACTGCAGCGGGGGGCCCGCCACCGCGAGCGACCCCATCGTGGCGCTGCGCGCCGGCCCGCCGAAGGCCTCGGCCGCGGCCGGTGCCGGCGGTTGACCGGCGAACGGGTCAAAGCCGCCGGCCGGTGGCATGGCCGGCGGCGGCGCGCCTAACGGTGCCGGTGCGCCCAGCGGCGGCGCGACCCCGGGCGGTGGGCCCGGCGGCGGGCCCGGTGGTCGGCCACCGAAGTCGCTGAAGTCGAACGGATTGGACGGCGGCATGTCAGGCCCCCGCCACCGCGCCCGGCCGAACACGCAGCGCGGCCGGTGTAACGACGGTGTTGGTGCTATCCATCAGTGCTCCCAGGCTGTGGCAGGTGATCTCAGTGTTTCATGGGCGGCATCGGGCAGGTGTGCGAATAGCGGCCGCCCCGACCGGCCCGACCGGGCGATGGCCGGCCCCCACGGAAACGCGCTCATTGGCCGTACTTCGTCAGGCATGCGAATACGGTTTCGTCGCCGTTGTACAGGACCGATTTCGTGGTGGCCGGGCACTGATCCTGGTTCGGCACCACCTGCAGGACCTGATAAATCCCGTCACCGGCCTGGCAGGACGCCCGATAGATCGTCACGTTGGTGGCACCGGGTTTGTTCGGATCGGTGCCGCCCTCCTGGATCTCGATGCAGTCGCCGGCGTGCAGCTGATCCACCGTGGCGGTGGGGCGCCCCTGCGGCGGCGGGCTGGGCGCGCTCGGCCGGCTCCGCGGGGCGCTCGGGGT
>NZ_MLQM01000277.1:0-3751 GCF_001854525.1 Mycobacterium talmoniae | reverse complement strand
GGCCGGCGCTGTTCGACCCGCTGCGCGCGGCGTTAGGCCGCTACGCGGGGTTGGCGTTTTTAGCCGGGTTGCGGGTGGTGCCGGCCGCACTCGGCGGCGACGCCGGGCTGATCGGCGCGGCCCGACTGGCGAACCTCCGTCCGCGTTGATTCTGCGGCTACCCCGCAGAAGTGCGAGTGGACACCCTGGTGGACGCAGAGTCATCAACGCGGAGGGCTCTAGTCGAGCCCCAGCACCGCCAGGAGTGCAGCATTGACGGCGTCCAGCTCAGCGCCGGCGAGGCGGCCGGCGAATTCGCCGAGACGGACCTGCGGGTCGACGACGGTTAACTGTTCGACCATCACCCGCGTCTTGGTGCCGTGGATCTCGATCTCCGGCCGAAACGATGCGGCGCGGCGGCCGGTTGAGGTTGGCGCGATGATCCAGGTGGACAGCGGTAGGTCGTCGGACTGCACCACGACCGCGTAGCGGCCGCCGGATTGTTCGTGGCCACGGGCATCCTTGGGCACCTTGAGCCGGTAGAGGTCACCACGCACGAACAGCGTCCATCTCCGCGGCCAGTTCGCGTGAGGCGGCGACGTCGTCGGGGTCGTTACGCAGTTCTTCGGCCTCGGCCCGTAACCGCGCACGGCGGTGCGCTCGTTCCGCCTCCAGAATTGCCGTCCGGGCAGCCTCGGAACGGGATTGCCCGTCGCTGGTTAGCGCCGCCAGTGCCCGCTCGACCTCCGAATCAGTGCGGATTGTCAGCGTTCCCATGTTTCAAATCGTAGTGCAATTGCAGTGCAGAGTGTGGCGCGCTTGCGGGCCTGCGGGCGCTGACTCTGCGCTCACGGCGGCAAAGCGCGAGAAGGCCCCGCCGTCGACGCAGAGTCATTGACGCGCGGGGGCCCTGCGCTGCATATGCGTGCGGCCCCAGTCGCACAGCGCGCCCAGCACCGGAGCTAGCGTCTGGCCGTACTCGGAGATCGAATAGTGCACACAGGGCGGCACCGTGCCGGCGTCGTCGCGGTCGATGATGCCGTCGGCGACCAGCTCGTGCAGGTGGCGGATCAGCATCCGCTCGGTGATGCCCGGGATGCTGCGCCGCAGCTCGGCGGTGCGCATCGGCCCGTCGCTGAGCCGCCACAGGATGGTGCCCTTCCAGCGCCCGTCGATCACCGACAGCGCAGCGTCGATCGGGCAGTCGCTGACATCCTTTTTCGACACCGCCATCGCCACTCCTACGCTGACTAATTTGTCAGTACCTTGTTTTTCGTCAGCTTACCGACCAGGGTCGATCCCGTGAAAGAAATCGTGGAGATCCTGGCCGTGCTGGTGGTCGGGCCGCTGGTGGGATCCGAGTTCGCGGTGGCGGCGTTCCTCCATCCGATCGCGGGGCGGCTACCCGACGACGCGTTTCGCGCCGCCCGCAGCGACGGCGCCCGCGTGCTGGGACGCGTGATGCCGTTCTGGTACCTCGCCGCGCTGGCGCTGCTGGTGGGCGCCGCGCTGGTCGCGGGGCCGCAGCGCTGGCTGATCGGGACCGGCGTGGCCCTGATGGCCGCCGTCGTGCTGATGACGGTGGCGGTGATGGTGCCGATCAACAACCGGATTGCCGGCGGGGAGGTGTCGCCTCGGCTCGTCACCCGCTGGGACCGGCTGCACTGGCTGCGGGTGACACTGCTGGCGGCGCTGTTCGTGCTGCTGGTCATCGGCGTCTGCTGAGATCGACGTCCATACGGCGCGACAGCCTGATTCCGGGGGTCGAATGCCAGTTTTCGTGTCGATTTCAGCAGCGTGGCCGGGCTGAGTCGGGCGGCGGAGCCCACGCCCGACGTTGACTCTGCGCCCACCAGGCAGAAGTGCGAGTTGACACCCTGGTGGACGCAGAGTCAACGCCGGGGCATAGGCCACGGCGCCCCGTTTTGGCTGATCGCGGCGGCCGCGGTACGCTAGTCCGCGATCCACCCAAGACCGTCGGTCACCGCAAGGTTGAAGGTCCGGGAATATCCCGGCGGCCCACGCAGGAGGACGAGGCACACACCGGCGCTTGCCGGCATATCTTGACGCCCCGACCGTTCTGCGGCGGGGCGTTCGTTATTTCCGGGTGGACACCAGGCAAGCACAGGGATTTTCGACACCCGAGGAGGTATGCATGGCGAGGGCTGACAAGGCCGCCGCCGTCGCGGACATCGCCGAGCAGTTCAAGGCCTCGACCGCCACCGTGATCACCGAATACCGCGGCCTGACGGTGGCCCACCTGGCCGAGCTTCGTCGCTCGCTGGGCCAGTCGGTCACCTACGCGGTGGCCAAGAACACGCTGGTCAAGCGGGCCGCCTCGGAGGCGGGTGTCGACGGCCTGGACGAACTGTTCGTCGGGCCGACAGCGATCGCGTTCATCAGCGGTGAGCCGGTCGACGCCGCCAAGGCGATCAAGACCTTCGCCAAGGACCACAAGGCGCTGGTCATCAAGGGCGGCTACATGGACGGTCACCCGCTGACCGTCGGCGAAGTGGAGCGCATCGCCGACCTGGAGAGCCGCGAGGTGCTGCTGGCCAAGCTGGCCGGCGCGATGAAGGGCAACCTGTCCAAGGCGGCCGGGCTGTTCAACGCCCCGGCGTCGCAGGTGGCCCGGCTGGCGGCCGCGCTGCAGGAGAAGAAGGCCACCGAGGCTCCGGCCGAGGCGGCCAGCGAGGCTCCGGCGGAAGCACCGGCTGACGCCGCCGAATAACCCCAAATACCCACCACCACCGGAATCAGGAAGGACCCATACCCATGGCAAAACTGTCCACCGACGAGCTGCTCGACGCGTTCAAGGACATGACCCTGCTGGAGCTCTCGGACTTCGTTAAGAAGTTCGAGGACACCTTCGAGGTCACCGCGGCCGCCCCGGTGGCCGTGGCTGCCGCCGCCCCCGGCGGCGCCGCGCCCGCTGAGGCCGCCGAGGAGCAGTCCGAGTTCGACGTCATCCTTGAGTCGGCCGGCGAGAAGAAGATCGGCGTCATCAAGGTCGTGCGCGAGGTCGTCTCCGGCCTGGGCCTCAAGGAGGCCAAGGACCTGGTCGACGGCGCGCCCAAGCCGCTGCTGGAGAAGGTCGCCAAGGAGGCTGCCGAGGAGGCCAAGACCAAGCTCGAGGCCGCCGGCGCCACCGTCACCGTCAAGTAGTTTCCGCCACGAAACCCCCGAGGCCCGGCCTCGGGGGTTTCGTGCATTCCGGGCCGCCGTCCGGGGCCGCAAGGGCAGACTTTAGAGTCGGCACTTGGCTTGTCGGGCGCCGTCTTTAGCGGGCGGTCCCGGTACCGTGATGCGCGCTCACCGAGTGCGCTACAGTGGCCTGTGCCACACGCGCAGGCGCGTGCCGCGAGCAAACGTAGCCGGAAGGATCTCCCATGGGTGTCGCCATTGAGGTAGAAGGACTGACTAAATCCTTCGGTTCTGCGCGAATCTGGGAAGACGTCACGATGACGATTCCCTCGGGTGAGGTCAGCGTGTTGCTGGGGCCGTCGGGTACCGGCAAATCCGTGTTTTTGAAGTCGCTGATCGGTCTGCTGCGCCCCGAGCGCGGCTCGATCCTGATCGACGGCACCGACATCATCGAATGCTCGGCCAAGGAGCTCTACGAGATCCGCACCCTGTTCGGGGTGTTGTTCCAGGACGGTGCGCTGTTCGGGTCGATGAACCTGTTCGACAACACCGCGTTCCCGCTGCGCGAGCACACCAAGAAGAAGGAGAGCGAGATCCGTGACATCGTCATGGAGAAGCTCGCCCTGGT
>NZ_MLQM01000276.1:0-3760 GCF_001854525.1 Mycobacterium talmoniae | reverse complement strand
GTATGGGTGTCGTGTCGAGCTCGGTGATCGCCAGGTGGGGGTTGGTCGGCGGCCGACGGTCATCGGGGTGGGTCACTATGGGCTCCGGTAGGCACTCAGGTGCGACTCAACATGCCCAGCACGCTTTTCAGCGCGGCCCGCATGTCGCTGGCTTCGATGCGCATTAACTCCGCTTCGTCGAGGTTCTCGACGCTGGCGCCGTGGTCTTCGCTGAGCCGATACTCGCGTTCCTCCTCGGCGGACTCGATCACGTTGCGGACGAATCGTCCGTTGCCGGCCAGATCGATGCGGCGCCGCACCTGCCCGGAGTCATCCGTCGACTCGGTCTCGTAGAGGGTTTTGCACGCCTCGACCAATTCGTCGTAGGCCGCCTCGGACAGTTCGGAGTCGCGGGTCTGGGCGATCAACCGGCCGATGTCGCCCAACTCGGTCGGGTCGTAGGAGCTGAACCGAACCCGCTTGGTGAACCGGGACGCCAGCCCCTCGTTGGACGCCAGGAAGCGGTCGATCTCCTTGTCATACCCGGCGATGATCACCACCAGGCGCTTGCGGTCGTTTTCCATCCGGGCCAGCAGGGTGTCCACCGCCTCACGGCCGAAGGCGTCACCGCCGGAGAGGCCGGTCTGCACCAGCGTGTAGGCCTCGTCGATGAACAGCACCCCGTCCATCGCGGAGTCGATCAGCGCGTTGGTCTTGATCGCCGTGCTGCCGAGGTGTTCCCCGACGAAATCACCGCGGGTGGCCTCGACCACGGCCGGGGTCTTCAGCAGCCCTAGCCCGCAGTAGGTCTGGGCCACCACCCGGGCGATGGTGGTCTTACCGGTTCCTGGCGGCCCGGTGAATACCAGGTGCAGACTGCGTGAGCCCGCGCTCAAGCCCTTGTCTTCGCGGATCTTTGCCAACTTGGCCGCCGAGGTCAACTTCGCGACCTGTAGCTTGACGTCGGACAGGCCGATTTGGCGGTCCAGTTCGGCCTGCGCGGCCCGCAGGTACTCGTTGCTGCGCTCGGCCAATCCCTCGGCGTCGACCTCGTCGCCGGTGCGGGCGGTGCTCGGATCCCACTTGTTGGTGCGGGAATCGATGGTTTCCTTGGTGGTGACGATCAGCCGGTACTTCGGGTCGTGCAGGGCGGCCGCGTTGGCCTCGAATCCGGGTTCTTCGGAATAGATGCGCTCAAAGATCTCCCGGGCCTCGGGCTCCTTGCCCATTTCCCGCAGCGTCAGACCCTTGCAGAATTCGGCCGCCCGCCGCGCCGCCGGTATCGGACCTTCGATCGCCTGATCGAGGCGACGAATGCCCTCCCCGAACAGACCCATCTGGGCACACGCCGAACCCACCATCAGGTGTGCCCCGGCGGCGATGTACTCGTCGGTGAACGATGCCGAGCTGGCCAGCGCGGTCAACACGTCGGGCCAGCGCTGGGTGGTGAAGTGCAGCACCGCGCGGATGTAGGCGCAGATCTCCGCGGATTCCGCATCCCCGCCGGGCATGGACCGCCGCAACACATCCAATTCGTCGAGCACCTTTTCGGCCTCGTCGTAATCCTGGCCCGCAATCATGCTGGCCGCATACGCCAGCCACACCTCGGTCAGCGTGCCCAGGGTGTAATCCAGGTACAACCCGGTCTCGAACCGGCCGCTAAGCGCGTTCCGGGGCAGCCCGAGTCGCCGCTGTTCGCGGAACAGGTTGGCCTGGCTGGTGCGGTACAGGTTGTAGAGCACTTCGGGACTGGTGTCGCCGGCGGCCGCACGGCCCAGCCAGGCGTCGGCCATCTCCGGGTCGTACTCGGTGGCCCGTTTGAACGCCATCGCCGCGTACTGCGCGTCGCGGTCGGTCTCTAATCCGTCGATCGCGATGCCGAGCGACAACACGCCCGCGTCAAAGACCCGCTTTGCGTCCTTGGTGCCACTCATCCGTTGGTGTTCCTCACTAAAGTCACCGAATCGTCCCCGCGGAAGTGAGAAGTTGGGCCAGCCCGCCTGTTCGGTGCACTCCCCACCCTGTCTGTACTGGTCGCGCGGTTCATAGCATTGTACTAACTTTAAAGTCGTGCCACCTCGCAACATTACGTCGCAGCCGACCCCGGGGCGTAACCCGGGGCAACCCGGTTTCCGGCAGGGCGCGGCCCGCTCGCCCAGCGGCAGCATATCCGTGGTGACCACCAAGCGGGGCCTGCCGACGGCGCTGAAGATCGACGCACGCGAACTCAAGAAATCGCCGCAGCAGCTGGCCGACGAAATCATGGCGCTGTGTCGGTTGTCGGCGATGCGCGCCCAGGTGGCGCACCGGCGCGACATGGTGGAGCGGGGTTGCAGCGCCTCGCTGATCGCCGATATGAAGTTGGCGACCGAGGAGGAACTGGCCAACGCCGAGGAAGAGCTGCGCGGCGAGGACGAACTCCCGGCCAGCTGGATGAGGTCGGTGTGATCGCCGGCGGCGGACGCTGGGAGCGGCGCCCATGACCAGCCTGGCACAGTCGCTGATGGCGCGGATGAAGAAGCAGCGCGACCTCATGCAGGCGCTAGCCGAGCACTGCAAGTCGATTTCGGTGCGGGTGACCAGCCGTGACCAGTCGGTGAGCGCCGAAGTCACCGCATCCGGCGAGATGACCGGGCTGTGGCTGGGGCCGTCGGCCACCCGCCTGGGCGCTGACGCGCTGGCCAAGCTGATCGTTGAGACGGCTCAGGCGGCCTCTCGGCTGGCGTTGGAGCGGCAGAATTTCCTGATCAAGGAGTTCAACACACGCATGGCCGAGCTGCAGGAAACCCCGTTGACGTGCTGGGATGGCAGCACGTTTGTGCCCCGGCAACTACCTGGGATTCCGGTCCCCGAGCAGGACCCGCCGATCGGTGAAAATCCCGCGCCAACGGGTCCGCGGCGGCGGTTATAGTAGCTAAACCATTGTCAGCCGCATTTGCGGCGCGGCTTCGGGAGGGAAAAATGTCAGACGCTCTACACACTGAACCTGCGTTCATGAGTGCGATGACCGCAGCACAGCAAGGTGTCTTCTCGGCAATCACGGGCGCGTTCTCGGTGATCACCCCGGCACAGCTGTCGGGGTTCGCGACCGCCGTCGGGCCGATCGGGGTGGCCAATATGATCCCCGCGTTCTTCGAGGCAACCAGCAACAACGTCACCAGCGGGATGTTGTCGGCGGTGAATAATTCGCTGTTGGGGGCCGGTACCCAGGCTGCGCAGTCGGCGTTTGTGAAGCTCGACGAGGCGCCCACGAACGCTGCCGGCAACCTGGCCAGCAACTTTGGGTCCAGCAGCGGCGCGCCGGCGGACAACGCGGCGCCTGGCGACGTCGTCTAGGTAGGTCAGCGAGATGGCCACGGTCACCCCCGGCGCGCCGGAGGCTCCCAGCCAGGCCGCGTCCCTAGCACCGCCGCCGTTTCCGTCGTCGCCCGCCGGTGTCGTCTACGATCCGGCGCCGGCCATCAATGCGGTGGAGCACGGCCTGAAGGATTGGTTAAACAAACCGGTCGAGGACGTTCTGGGCGAGCTGGGGCTGGATCCGCGGGATCCGCACCCCGCCGACGCCGCGGCAAACGCCGCCGGCGCCGGGATGGGCGGACCCGGCGGCGGCCTGGTTGCCGGGATGATGGCGCCGCTGGTCGGCATGCTCGGCATGGTGGGCAACGGCTTGACCCAGGGGCTCAACCCGCAGCAGATGTTCCAGCCGGTCATGCAGGCGTTTCAGCAGGGCGCCCAGTCCTTGCAGGGGCTGATGGGCCAACTGGGCCAAGGAGGCGGGGGC
>NZ_MLQM01000275.1:0-3811 GCF_001854525.1 Mycobacterium talmoniae | reverse complement strand
CGTGGCGGCGGCGTGGTCGCGCAGCCGGGCGGCGCTTTCGTATCGGTGCTGCCCGGCCAGCTTGTCGACTTGCTGCACGGCGGCGGCCAGCGCGGTGTTGTCGTGCCCGTCGATCAGGGCGGCGGCGCGGGCGACGGTCGGGGCGTACTCGGCGGCGGTGAGGTGTTGGGCGGCCGGGCACGGCGCGACCTCGCGTTCCGGGCAGGCGTGGCGTTTGGTCCGGCCCAGCCGGGTGGTGCAGCTGCGCAGCCCGGTGAACCGGGTCAGCAGCGCGGCGGTTTCGGCGGCGTCGGCGCGGGACCGAAACGGGCCGATCACCCGGTCGTGGCGCGGGTTGCGCACCACCGACAGCCGCGGGAAGGCCTCGTCGGTGAGCACCACCCACCACCACCGGTGCGGGAACCGGGACCGCCGGTTGTACGGCGGGGCGTGGGCGGCCAGCAGCCGCAGCTCGCGCACCCCGGCCTCTAGCGGGTGCGCGCACTCGACGTGGTCGACGGTGCTGGCCAGCGTCACCATCTCCTTGATCCGGCCGCGCGGGTCGGCGCCGGTGAAGTACTGGCCGACCCGACGGCGCAGATCGACCGCGGTGCCGACGTAGAGCACCTCACCGGACGGCCCGCGGAACAGATACACCCCGGGCTTATGCGGCAGGTGGGCGGCCAGGGTGCGTTTGCGGCGCTGGGCCGGTGACACATTGGGCAGATACGACCGCAGCTCGGTGTAGGTGTGCACACCCTGGTTGCCGACCCGCTCGATCAGCGCGTGCAGCACCTCGACGGTGGCGCGCGCGTCGTCCAGGGCGCGGTGGGTGGGCTCGGTGGCGACCCGGAACAGCCGGGCCAGCTCGGCCAGCCGCACGCTGGGGGCTTCCTCGCGGCTGAGCACCCGGCGGGCCAGCCGCACCGTGCACAGCACCGGCGGCTTGGGCCAGGCCAAACCGCACCGCTCGGTGGCCGCGCGCAGGAACCCGACATCGAATCCGGCGTTGTGGGCCACCAGCACGCTGTCGCGGGCGAACTCCAGAAACGTCGGCAGCACCGCGGCGATGGTCGGGGCGTCGCACACCATCGCGGTGGTGATCCCGGTCAGCCGGGTGATCTGCGGCGGGATGCTGCGCTGCGGGTCGATCAGGGTGGCGAACTCGCCCAGCACCGTGCCGCCGCGCACCTTGACCGCCCCGATCTCGGTGATGGCGTCCGGCGGCGCGGTCGCGGTGCCCGACGCGCGGCCGCCGGTGGTTTCCAGGTCCACCACCACGAACGTCGTGTCGCGCAGCGGGGTCTCGAACGCGGGCGCGCCGTCGGGGTCCAGCTCGGCGAAGCTCAACTGTGCCGCGGCGGTCACACCCATGGCGGTGACGTTAGGCAGCCGCACCGACAGCGCCCGGTTCCCACACCGTCGTGGGTGTCGCGGCTGCCGTCCAGTCCGCGGTGAGGGCATCGAGCCTGCGGTGAGGGCGGCGAGTCTGCGGCCAGGGAAGCGAGTCTGCGGCCAGGGCATTGAGTCTGCGGTGAGGGCAGCGAGCCTGCAACCAGGGCATCGAGCCTGCGGTGAGGGCGGCGAGTCTGCAACCAAGGCATCGAGTCTGCGGTGAGGACGGGTTTCTGGCGGAAATGACGGCCTGACCGCAGTCTGGGCGCCGCCAGCGCAGTGTCGATGCCCTCACCGCAGACTCGATGCCGCCAGCGCAGTCTGGGCGCCGCCGACCGCAGACTCGATGCCGTCAGCGCAGTCTGGGCGCCGCCGACCGCAGACTCGATGCCGCCACCGCAGTCTGGGCGCCGCCGACCGCAGTCTCGATGCCGCCACCGCAGTGTCGGCACCCTAACCACCGCCACCGCAGCGATACCCCCGCTGATCAGCGCCGACGAACATGTCGGTGGCCCCGGTTAGGGTGCGGGCAAACGAGCGAAAGGAGTCGCCGATGGCGCACGTCGACCCGACGGAACCGGTGGTGATCGACTGTGACGACTGCGCGGTACGCGGGCCCGGCTGCCGCGACTGTGTGGTCAGCGTGTTGCTCGGGGTGCCCGACACCTTGTTGCAGGATGAGCGCGCCGCGCTCGACGTGCTCGCCGAGGCCGGCCTGGCGCCGCGGCTGCGGCTGGTGCCCATCCACGGACCGCGGAGCTCGGGGGTGGCGTAATTAGTCGGCGCGCCGGGGTGCCGTTCCGAGAGCTCACCTGATAAATTTGGGCCTTCGTGATGGACAACGTCGTTGCCGTTTCGTAACCTGTCTGAGACCTAAGTGAGCTCGACGGCGGCGCGGCACGACACGTCCCCCGGCAGTTTTAAGGATGCAAATCTTGAAGCTCGACCGTACGCACTGGACCTTGCGTGTTATCAAGCGACCTGCCGTCGGTGCGATATCGGGATTTGTCGTCCTCTCCGGGATCCTCGCCACGCATGTGCAGGCCGACCCCGCCGACGACGCGCTAGCAAAACTCAATGAGCTGTCGCGGCAGGCCGAGAAAACCACCGAGGCGATGCACAGCGCGCAGCTGGACCTGAACGAAAAGCTTGCCGCCCAAGGGGCTGCCGAAAAGGCGCACGCGGACGACGAGGCCAAGCTGCAAGCCGCGAAATCGCAGCTCGCAAACTTCCAGACCGCCGTCGACAAGTTTGCTGCCGCCACCTACATGGGCGGCCGCACCGACGGCATGGACGCCATCTTGACCGCCGAGTCGCCGCAGCAGCTGATCGACAAGCTGGCCGTGCAGCGCGTCGTCGGCGCCGACATGTCCGCCCAGGTGGCCCGCTACCGCGCCGCCGGCCAGCAGGCCGCCGAGGCCGAGCAGGCCTCCGCCAAATCGGCGGCCGAGGCCAAGACCGCCGCCGAACACGCCGCCACGGTCCGCGCGGATCTGCAGTCCAAGCAGAGCCGGCTGCAGATGCAGATCGCCGTCGTCAAATCCCAGTACTCGGCGCTGACCCCCGGGCAGCGGGCCACCCTGGCCGCCCCGGGCCCGGCGCCCGAAGCGCTGCCCGCCCCGGCCCCCGAGGCGGCGCCGCCGACCGAGGGCGCGCCGGAGGCCGGCCCGCCCGGGGATGGGTTCCCGTCGATGGCACCCGGCGGCAGCGGTGAGGGCGCGATCGCGGTGCAGGCCGCGCTGACCCAGGTCGGCTCGCCGTACGTGTGGGGCGGCGCCGCACCGGGCGGCTTCGACTGCTCCGGGCTGGTGATGTGGGCGTTCCGCCAGGCCGGCATCTCGCTGCCGCACTCCAGCCAGGCGCAGGCCAACGGCGGGCAGCCGGTGGCGCTGTCGGATCTGCAGCCCGGCGACGTGCTGACCTTCTACTCCGACGCCTCCCACTCCGGCATCTACGTCGGGGACGGCATGATGATCCATTCCTCCACCTACGGCCAGCCGGTCCGGGTGGTGCCGATGTACTCGTCGGGGCCGATCCACAACGCCCGCCGTTACTGAGCGCCGGCGCACCGCGCTGGTCGGGCTGCTGCTGGTCGAGCTGATCGCGGCCGCCGCGGTCGTGCTGCTCCCGGCCTGCCCGGCCACCGCGGCATCCCGCGCGGCCGACCCGGCCCCGGCGCCGCTGCGGGTCGGTGATCACCGCGACGTCGAGCTGATCGATGCGGGCGGCCCGACGACCGCCGCGCTGCTGGACCGCGTCGCCGCGACGATCGGCACGGCCGTCGACGAGGTCGAGGCGTTCTGGGGCACCGACTGGCCCCGGCGCATCGTGGTGCTGGCCACCGGCACCGACGCGCAGTTCCGCGCCGCCGCCGGCGGGGGCAGCGCCGAACAATGGGCCGACGTCGCCGCGGTCGCGGTCGCCGACCGGGTGGATG
>NZ_MLQM01000274.1:0-3817 GCF_001854525.1 Mycobacterium talmoniae | reverse complement strand
AGAAGAAGGCAAACGAGAGAGGAGGAAGGCACGTGGGCTATGTGTTTTGGAAAAGAAACACAGAGACCGATATGGCTTATTTTCTAGTGGGCTGGAAATTGTTTAAAAGAAACAGCAGCAGCACCGCCGCTTCGGTGTCGACGGCCGCCATGCCGGTCAGGCCGGCGGCCAGCCGACGGGTGGTCGGCGCCGCGGCTCCAGTCCCCTCGCGGGTGATGCTCCGCACCAGCCGGTCGGCATGGTCGTGCAGGGTCTGCGGTGTCTGCGCGGCCGGCGGTGCGACGGCGTCCCCGGCGTACAGGTGGTGGCCGCGAACCAGCAGCTCGACACCGTCCCGGATCGGGTCGGGCATCATCGCGCGCCGCCGCCGTATCGAGCCTGGTAGTCGGCCTCGGCTTCCTCCCGAAGCGCCGTGAACGCGAGGTTCAGGCGATCCGTCAACTCGTCATGGGTGTAGTCGGTGACGACCCCGGGGTGCAGGGACAGCTCGATCAGCCTGCCGTCGGCGTTGGCCACCGCGCGGATATCACCCAAATCGACGCTGTAGGTGACGGTCTCGGCCTCGGCGACCAGTGCCTCCCACTTGTCGGCCGCCTCGCTCAGTTCCCGCAGAACTGCTTCGACGAGATCCTTGTCGCTCAGTTCGGCGCGATGGTCCGCCCCGGACACCATGCCAGTATCCGACCCGCCCCGACCAGCGTCAATTCATTGTCCAGCTAATCTGCGGGAGCGCTCAGTCGCCGGGCGGCAACCCGTTCAGCACCTGGAACCACGAGAAGTGGTAGTTGGCCGAGACGGTGTCGCCGGCGGCGAGGCCTTCGGTGGCGGCCAGCAGCAAGCAGTTCAGCAGCAGGGCGGCATCGGCTTCGGGATACTGGGTCAGCAACTGGTAGCGCGCGGTGTCGAGGTGCACGCGCAGCAGGTCCATCTCGGCATCGACCACGTCGGTTCCCGCTGCGGCGGCGTCGGCCACGGTGTGCACCAGCCGCGGCAGGTCTTCGCGCCCCGCGGTGGCGTCGGCCAGCTCCCGGCCGAGATCGCTGACCGCGGGGAGTTGCCGCGACTGCAGCGAGGACTCGATCGGGGCGAAATCGGTTGTCCAGCCGAGCCGATCGCCCGGAGCGTAGGTGGTGAACAGCGTGGTGGGCCCCAGTAACGCGGCCACGGTGCCGCCGCGGCGGCCCGGTTCCCGCAGCCGCACCTCGGCGGGCAGCGCGATCCCGGGTGGTATCCATCCGTGCGCCAGGTCGGTGACCAAGACCGTGGTGCCGTCCGCACGGTCCCCGACGGCCCAGCACAGCTCCGGCTGCTGGCGCGCGACGAACGCGAGCAGCCGCTTCAACCGGGCGTGACCCGACTCCGGTTCGGCCGGTGTCGGCTCGACGTCGGCCGCGGCGTGTTTCGGGGTTAGCTTGTCGGTCCGCTCCTCGCCCGGGCGCCGGGCGGCCAGCTTGTCGGTCCGCGCGGTCAGTTCCTCGGTCGGACCGTCGCCCCGCAGCGGTGTCTCGGCTTGGCGGTCGGTGACATCGTCGGCACCGGGGGTCAGCGTGTCGGTCGACGCGTCCTTGGCGGTGTCCAATGCGTCGGTGGTCACCTCCCGCAGCGTCCGGGTGGTCAGCTCCGCGGTCGGCTCGACGTTCAGCGGCGTGGTGCCGAGCTCCGCGGTGCGCTCGACGCTCAGCGGCGTGGTGCCGAGCTCCGCGGTGCGTTCCACCGCCAGCGGTGTGGTCGCCAGCCCCTCGGTACGCCCCTCCCCGGTGGTGCGGTCGGTGACCGGCTCGGGTTCGGTGGCCTCCGGCTCGGGTTTGGTGACCTCCGGTTCGGGTTTGGTGACCTCCGGTTCGGCGCGCGCTGGTGGCGGGCGCAGCACCGTGGTGGTTCCGTCGACGGCACCCCGCTCGTCGGGGGCCGGCCTCTCGCTGCGCATCGCCCGGACCGTCGACTCGACCCGCAGCACCGCGAATTCGCGGGCGGCCTTGATCACCCGCTCTTCTTCGGCTTGCCGGGCCACGGCGGTCAAGTTGGCTTGCCGTAGCTCCTGGATCCGCTCGTTCGCGGAGTTGGCGATCCGTTGCAGATCGGCGTTGAGATACTCTGCGACCGCAGCGTTTTGAGTGGTGATCTCGGCTAACTCGGCTGGCCACAGGCCGCCCAGCACCCACGGGGTGGAGTCGATGGGCGGGCTGAACGGCGGCGTCGCCAGCGATTGGCGGGCCGCCTTGCGGAGACGCCGCCGAGCCGTTCGCCGACCGAAGATCCCCACCCGCGCCAGCGTACCGTCACCTCGGAACCGGTCACTTCGGCTTTCGACGGCCCCCAACTCGGTGAATTGTGGGAGTGATGGGGCGTGAGTAGCGTGGCAGGCATGGCTGAATCGGTGCTTCAGCAACAGCTCGATGAGGTGCGCGCCCTGCTGCGGCGGGCCCGCGGGCTGTTCGGCTCCGAGCCCGTCGAACCCCCGACCGGTATCACCCCCGATCCGGACGCGGCGCACCGCTGGGTGCGCTAGGCGGGCATTCGGTCAATGCGTGCCGGCCCGAGGGCGCAGCTGATGCGCCAGCAGCTTCTCGGTGGCGACTTCAAGGTCACGCGGGGTGGGCACCGCCGCGGACGGCGTGTGCCCGGCCGCGACGATCTCGCCGCGCACCTGTAGCGCGGCCTTGAGGTAGGACACCTCGGCGACCAGCAGGATGGCGTGCGCCAAGGTCTCCGCGTCGGTGTCCAGCGCCGCCTCGCCGAGCGCCACGCTGTGCAGGCAGCCGCCGCGGCTGGACCGAAACAGGATGTGTCCGCTCGGATGGGTCGTGTCGAACTGCGGGTTGGCGTCCGTCATTGACGGTCATCGACGACGCCGTCGAAGCGATCCCCGGCGTCGTCCTGCTGTTGTTGCCACAGGCGTACCGACTTCAGCAGGTTCGCCGCGGTTTCGGCGTGCGCGTCGGCCTGCCGTTGGTAGCACCGGCGTCGCTGCTCGAGCAGTTCGATGCCGGCCTGCCGCAGCCCGCCGAAGATCGGCCCGAGCGACTCCAGGCTTTCTTCGATCGCCGCGTGCGTGGACGGGACGGTGCGGAGGTACTCGGCGGTTTGCTGGTGCTGGGCAGCGGCTTCCGTGAGGTTCGCCGGCACCACATGGGTTCGATCTGCCATGTTCTACCTCCTGTTTCGCGGCCAGCGCGGTAGCCGACCGCTTACGTGGCGACGGTGGCCGACGGCCTCGTCGGGATGGGCGGCTCGCTGGTCGTCGGGCCCGGGGCGGTCGGCGCGACCGTCGTTTCCGGTGCCGGCGGATGCTGCCAGCCTAGGAAACTTGGTCCGTTGACGTTGGCGATGCGCTGAATCTGACCGTCAAGCAGCGCATTGCTGTGCCCGACGGCGAGCGCGTGGCGGTCGGTGAACATGCCGATGTCGCCGGGGATGAGCTGCGCCGGGTCGATCGGGTCGGTGACCGCGGTGCCCGGCGGCGGAATGGTTATGCCCTGCTGGCGGAAGGCATCTGCGATAGGTGTTCCGTCGGCCGCGGCCTTGATCGCCGCGGCGAGCTGCGGGCTGGCGGCGGTGACGATCTCACCGTCGGGCAGGGTGACCGTGGTGGGGTCCGCCACCGGAGCCGACTCCGGCGCGGCGGGCTCGTCATCGGGTGGGCAATCGAGGTCGTCCTCCGGCAGCACGTCCTCCGACCTGTCGTCGGGTAGCGGCGGGGCGGCCCCGCGGTGCCTCGGGGGGCGGTCCCGGGCGGGGGGGGGCGGCCGGCTCTTTTTCACCTCTTCCTGCCCCCCCGGCACCGCGGGGGTCCGGATGCCGTCTTCTGCGTTTTAAA
>NZ_MLQM01000273.1:0-3956 GCF_001854525.1 Mycobacterium talmoniae | reverse complement strand
CGTCACCACCATGGACCCCACCCGCCGGCTGGGCCGCCTCACCGCCGGGAACACCGAGCCGATCGGATCCGACCCCGGCATCGCCGACTACGCGGCGATCCTGCTGGCCGCCGAGCAGATCGGGGCGGCGGCGCGCTGCCTGGAGCTGACCGTCGACTACACCAAGAGCCGGGTGCAGTTCGGCCGGCCGATCGGCAGCTTCCAGGCCCTCAAACACCGGATGGCCGACCTGCATGTGGCCGTGCACGCCGCCCGCGCCGTCGTCAACGACGCGGTGGCCGAGCCGACCCCGACGTCGGCGGCGCTGGCCCGGGTCACCGCCAGCGAAGCCTTCTCGACGGTGGCCGCCGAAGCCATCCAGCTGCACGGCGGCATCGCCATCACCTGGGAAAGCGACATTCAGCTGTATTTCAAACGCGCGCACGGCAGTTCGCAGCTGCTCGGCCCGCCGCGGGAGCACCTGCGCCGGCTGGAATCCGAGGTGTTCTCCAGCCACGCCCGGTAGCGGCCTAGGGTTGAGCGGGTGAACGATCGTGTCGCGCTGCGTGCCGGCGTCCCACCGTTTTATGTGATGGACGTGTGGCTGGCCGCCGCCGAGCGGCAACGCAGTCACGGTGACCTGGTGAACCTGTCCGCGGGCCAACCCAGCGTGGGTGCCCCCGAGCCGGTGCGGGCCGCCGCCGCGTCGGCCCTGCATCTCAACGAGCTGGGTTACACGGTGGCGCTGGGCATTCCGGAGCTGCGCGGCGCCATCGCGGCGTCCTACCGGGACCGCTACGGCCTCGACGTCAGCGCCGACGACGTGGTGGTGACCACCGGCTCGTCGGGCGGGTTCCTGCTCACCTTCCTGGCCTGCTTCGACGTCGGTGACCGGGTGGCGGTCAGCAGCCCTGGCTACCCGTGTTACCGCAATATCCTGTCCGCGCTGGGCTGCGAGGTGGTCGAGATCCCGTGCGGCCCGGAGACCCGTTTCCAGCCGACCGCGGCGATGCTGGCCGACCTCGACCCGCCGCTGGCCGGGGTGGTGGTGGCCAGCCCGGCGAACCCGACGGGGACGGTGATCCCGCCCGCGGAACTGGCCGCGATCGCGTCCTGGTGCGACGCCAGCGGGGTGCGGCTGATCAGCGATGAGGTCTACCACGGCCTGGTGTACCAGGGCGCGCAGCAGACCAGCTGCGCCTGGCAGACGTCACGACAGGCGGTGGTGGTCAACAGTTTCTCGAAGTATTTCGCGATGACCGGCTGGCGGCTGGGCTGGCTGCTGGTGCCGCCGGAGCTGCGTCGCGCGGTGGACTGCTTGACCGGCAACTTCACCATCTGTCCGCCGGTGTTGTCGCAGATCGCGGCGGTGCAGGCGTTCACGCCCGAGGCGATCGCCGAAGCCGACGGCCATCTGCGGCACTACAGCGCCAACCGGGTGTTGTTGCTCGACGGTCTGCGCGCCCTGGGGATCGATCGGCTGGCCCCCACCGACGGCGCGTTCTACGTCTACGCCGACGTCTCGGACTTCACCGGCGACTCGCTGGGCTTTTGCTCGAAACTGCTGGCCGACACCGGTGTTGCGATCGCGCCGGGCATCGACTTCGACACCACCCGCGGCGGCGCGTTCGTCCGGCTGTCTTTTGCCGGGCCCACCTCGGACATCGAGGAGGCGCTACGCCGGATCGGCGCCTGGCTGCAGCACTAACAAAGCCCGGCTCGCAGTTGCCTGCAAGCCGGGCTTCGTTACTGCTCGGTCAGGGCTGCGGTGTCGTCCCCGCGTTGCCAGCCGGAGCCGTTCCCGGGTTCGCCGGAGCCGGTGCCGCCGGGGCGGCAGCAGGAGCGCCCTGGGCGCCGCCCGCCGGGGCCCCCTGAGCGCCACCAGCCGGGGCCTGCGTGCTCGGGGTGCTGGCCGGGACCTCCTGGGTGCCCTGGGTGCCGGCCGGGGCCGGGGTGCTGGCCGGGACCTCCTGGGTGCCCTGGGTGCCGGCCGGGGCCGGGGTGCTGGCCGGGACCTCCTGGGTGCCCTGCGTGCCAGCCGGAGCCGGAGTACTCGGGGTACCGGCCGGGGTCTGCTCCGAGCCGGCGGGCAGCGGCGTCCCCTGGCTACCCGCGGGGATCGGCGTCCCCTGGCTACCCGCCGGAGCGGCCCCGCCCGGAGTGCCGGCCGGGGTCTGCTGGTTGCCAGCCGGGGCGGTGGTCGACGGGTTGCCCGCCGGAGCCGACGGGCGCGGGCTAGCCGCCGGGGCCGAGCCCGACGGGCCGCTGCTGGGGGCGGGCTGCACCCAGGTGGCCAGGTCCTTGCCGCCGGCGTTGTACACGACGCTGGTGGGGTTGTCACCGGTCACGTCGAAGTACACCTTGCCGGTGGTCTTTTGACCCTGGCTAATCGTGCCCGGGTTGACACCCTGAGGGGTGGCGACCCCGTACAGGACGCGGTAGGTCTGGCCACTCGCGCTGCGGGCGTTCAGGTTCGACACGATCGGGGTGACCGAGCCCTGCAGGGCCTCGTCGGTGGCGTTGGCCTCCCACAGGGTGCCCTGCGGGGTGTACGGGATGGTGTCGCTGCTTTGTTTGAGATCGCTGATGGTCCAGCCCTGCACCACGTCGCCGTTGGTCAAGGTCGCCTGCGTACCGAGCGGGTGCGAGGCGGTGGTGTCGCTGGCTTCGTCGGCAGCGGCAATAGCTGCGCTGGCGATGCCGAGGGCTCCGGCGGTGACGAAGGTGGCTGCTGCCGCCATTGCGGCGGTGCTGATCTTCACGGTTTTCACTCCTGTTTCGTCCGAGCGGCCATTCCGCTGCGGTGGGGTGGGAACTGCACCTAACGACGGTTAGGCCGTCGTTGTCGGTCTCAAAGCTGATGCATAGCGATACTTCATCACGGTAGTTTTACCATCCGCTACCCGGGACCGCATCAAATTTGCCCGCGCTGCCGATAGCTATCACGAGTGCGACGTCCACCAGGTGTAGACCTGTTCCAGGCCGGCGCCTTGTGGTTCTGCCTGAACAACGGCGAGCAAACATTCGGCGTCATTGGTCCACGCGACCGTCGGGACCGCTTTTTGGGTCGCGCATAACAGCATGCCGCTGGTCTTGTCCGGGGTGGCGTTGCGGTGCCACGCTCCCGGCGACTGGATTCGCCCGGGGCAGTCGACCACCGCCGAGTTGTGGACAATTCCGTTAAACGCGAAGTGCAGCGCCGCGGTATCCGGGAACAACGTGAACGTCGCCGACGCCGGGCCGTCCGGATCGTCGTTCTTGCCGCACGACACTTTGGCCAATGCGTCTTTGGGCAAGGTGGTCGGCTTGCAGGTGCCCGGTGGATAGCCGGTCGGAAGCAGGCTCAACAGGCGGGCTTGGGCGGCGGTGTCGGGCGGCTTGGGTGCCGCGGTGGTGGATGTCGTGCCGGTGGTCTCGGCGGCCTCCGCGGCGTCGTGCGAGGGGCGCAGCAGCCAGAAGGCCCCGCCGGCGAGCACGATCACCGCGGCCGCGCCGGCCAGGGCCAGCAGCAGCTTCGGCTTCCGGGAGCGGCGCAGCGATCCCGGCAGTGGAGTGCCGAATTCGCCCGGCCAGGCGTGACCGGTTGGTGCTTGCGGGGGTACGGCGGGCCAGCCGCCGCCGGTCGGCTGCTGGGCGCGGCCGTTGGTCGGGGACGGGCCTGGCTCGAACGGCCGGGTCGGTTCCGGAGCGTTGGAGGCCTGGGCAGGTTCGTACGGTCGGGTTGGTTCGGGCCCGCCCCCGTGAACCGGACCGGGTTCGAAGTGGCGGGTGGATTCCGGGGCGTTGGGGACCGGGCTGGGCTCGTACGGTGCGGCGGGGTGCGGGCCGTGTCTCTTTTCCAATCTACGGCGTTGGCGGGACCTATCTGGGGGGGGGTGGGGGTGGGCGGGTCGTGCTGAAGTATATGTGGTACGAGTGGGGTGGAGGATCGTGTATGATGTGTCGAATGGGACGGGGTGTGGGTGTGATGGTGCTGG
>NZ_MLQM01000272.1:0-4028 GCF_001854525.1 Mycobacterium talmoniae | reverse complement strand
CGTCGGGGGTGACGACGGTGATACCGCGCAGCGCCGCGACCCGCCCCGCCGCGGTGACGGTGTCGACCAGCATGGCCAACACCACCCGTTCCCGGGTGCGGGCCGGAAAGATCGGCGCCAGCCGGGTCTTGGCCGCGGTCAACCGCTTCACGGCGATGATCAAGCCGACATCACCGAGTTCGTCGGCCCGCATGCTTCCCACGTGCGCCCATCCTGCCAGCGTTGCCCTCGCTGCCATGCGCCGCCGCCTGCCATCATGCAGGTATCCGCCCCACGGCCATTAAGGTGGCTCGCGGGTGGCAGCGGAAGGTGAACGCATGACCGGCAGTGAGGGCGCCGTCGCGGTGATGGGCGCCGGCGCGTGGGGGACGGCACTGGCCAAGGTGCTCGCCGACGCCGGCAGCGCGGTCACCCTGTGGGCGCGGCGGCCCGAGGTCGCCGCGACGATCAACGACACCGGCTACAACGCCGACTACTTGCCCGGCGTGCAGCTGCCCCCGGGCATTCGGGCCACCGACGACGCCGCCGCGGCGCTCGAGGGCGCCACCACGGTGCTGCTCGGCGTCCCGGCGCAGACCCTGCGCGCCAACATCGAGCCGTGGACACCGCTGCTGGCCGAGGGCGCCACGCTGGTCAGCCTCGCCAAGGGCATCGAGTTGGGCACCCTGATGCGGATGAGCCAGGTCATCGTCGCGGTCACCGGGGTGGACCCGTCTCAGGTGGCGGTGCTGTCCGGACCGAACCTGGCCAGCGAGATCGCCGCCGGCCAGCCCGCGGCCACCGTTATCGCCTGCAGCGACTCCGGTCGCGCGGTGGCGCTGCAGCGGATGCTCAACGCCGGATACTTCCGCCCGTACACCAACGCCGACGTCATCGGCACCGAGATCGGCGGCGCCTGCAAAAACGTCATCGCGCTGGCCTGCGGGATGGCGGCCGGGGTGGGGTTGGGTGAAAACACGCTGGCCGCGATCATCACCCGCGGGTTGGCCGAGATCATCCGGCTCGGTATTGCGCTGGGCGCCAAAGGGGCCACGCTGGCCGGGCTGGCCGGGGTGGGGGACCTGGTGGCGACCTGCACCTCGCCTCGGTCCCGGAATCGGTCCTTCGGTGAGCGGCTGGGGCGGGGGGAGACGTTGACCGCGGCGCTGCAGGCGGGTGAGGGCCACGTGGTCGAGGGGGTGACGTCGTGTCAGTCGGTGCTGGCGCTGGCCGCCAGCTACGACGTGGAAATGCCGCTCACCGACGCCGTGCACCGGGTGTGCCACAAGGGCCTGTCGGTCGATGAGGCGATGGCCCTGCTGCTGGGGCGCCGCACCAAACCGGAGTGATGATGCGGCCCGGTCAGTACGGCGATTCCACGCGCAGCGTCAAAGCGGTGAGCCCGCCGGCCGTGCCGGGCCAGCCGGTGGCGCCCGCGCCGGTGCCGGCGTCCGCCTTCCATCTGTCTAGCGACGAAACCACCGAGCTTGACACCTACGGCCGCAATTCCAATCCGACGTGGCGGCAGCTGGAGTCGGGTTTGGCGGAGCTGGAAGGTGCGGCGGCGGCGTTGGTGTTCGGCTCCGGCATGGCGGCGATCACCGCCGCGCTGCGCGCGCTGACCCAACCCGGCTGTGTGCTGGTGATACCGGCCGACGGCTACTACCAGGTGCGCCGCTACGCGGCGGAATACCTTGCGCCCCTGGGGATTACGGTGATCGAGGCGGGAGCCGCCCAGATGTGCGAGGCGGCCGCGGCCGCCGACGTGGTGCTGGCCGAAACCCCCACCAATCCCGGGCTGGACGTGGTCGATCTGCATCGGCTGGCCACGATCTGTCGCGGCCGCGGCGCCACGCTGGTGGTGGACAACACCGCCGCCACCCCGCTGGGTCAGCAGCCGCTGTCGTTGGGCGCGGACCTGGTGGTGGCCAGCGCCACCAAGGTGTTGGCCGGTCACAGCGACGTGGTGGCCGGCTACGTGGCCGGCGGCCGGCCGGAGCTGGTCACCGCCGTGGAATCCGAACGGCTGCTGGCCGGACCGATCCTGGGTGCCTTCGAGGCGTGGCTGGTGCTGCGCAGCCTGGGCAGCGCCGGTCTGCGATTTGAGCGGCAATGCACCAACGCGCAGGCCCTGGCGACGATGCTGCGGGGCCATCCCGCGGTGCGCCGGGTGCGCTATCCCGGGCTGCCCGACGATCCGGCGTATCCGGTGGCCGAGGCGCAGATGTCGCGGTTCGGCTGCCTGGTGTCGGTGGAGTTGGCCGACGCGGCCGCCGTGCACGCGCTGGTGCAGCGCAGCGAGCTGCTGATCGCCTCCACCAGCTTCGGGGGCATCCACACCACGGTGGACCGGCGCGCCCGCTGGGGCGACCCGGTGCCCGAGGGTTTCGCCCGGATCGCGCTGGGCATCGAGGACACCGACGACCTGCTCACCGACGTGTCCCGCGCACTGGGCTAAAAACCGCAGCTCACGGCCGGGGTGCCCGGCGTCGGGGGCCCCACCAGGTAGCCTCTCTAGGTTGTGACCGCAGGTAGCCGCACCCGTGTCGCCGTCGTGTTCGGTGGCCGCAGCAACGAGCACGCCATCTCGTGCGTGTCGGCCGGCAGCATCCTGCGCAACCTGGACCCGCAGCGCTTCGAGGTGATCGCGATCGGCATCACCCCGGGCGGCTCCTGGGTGCTCACCGACGGTGACCCCGACGCGTTGGCGATCAGCAACCGCCAGCTGCCCGCGGTGACGTCGGCCTCCGGCGCCGCGTTGGCCCTGCCCGCCGACCCGCAGCGGGCCGGCCAGCTGGTGGCGTTGTCGCCCGGCGCCGGGGAGGTGTTGGCGGACGTCGATGTGGTGTTCCCGGTGCTGCACGGTCCGTACGGCGAGGACGGCACCATCCAGGGGCTGCTGGAGCTGGCCGGGGTGCCCTATGTGGGGGCCGGGGTGCTGGCCAGCGCCGCCGGCATGGACAAGGAGTTCACCAAGAAGCTGCTGGTGGCCGAGGGGCTGCCGATCGGCGCGCACGCGGTGCTGCGGGGGTCGCAGTCGACGCTGGATGCCGCGCAGCGGGAGCGGCTGGGGCTGCCGGTCTTCGTCAAACCCGCGCGGGGCGGCTCCTCGATCGGGGTCAACCAGGTGTCGCACTGGAGCGAGCTGCCCGCCGCGATCGCCGACGCCCGCCGCCACGATCCGAAGGTGATCGTCGAAGCCGCGATCGCCGGCCGGGAGCTGGAGTGCGGTGTGCTGGAGTTCCCCGACGGCACCGTGCGGGCCAGCACGATCGGCGAGATCCGGGTGGCCGGGGTGCGGGGCCGGGAGGACTCCTTCTACGACTTCGCCACCAAGTACCTCGATGATGCCGCCGAGCTGGACGTGCCCGCCAAGATCGACGACGACGTCGCCGAGCAGGTGCGCCAGCTGGCCGTCCGGGCGTTTCGGGCCATCGACGGGCAGGGTCTGGCCCGGGTGGATTTCTTCCTCACCGAGGACGGTCCGGTGATCAACGAGGTCAACACCATGCCCGGGTTCACCACCATCTCGATGTACCCGCGGATGTGGGCGGCCAGCGGCGTGGACTATCCCACCCTGCTGGCCACCATGGTGGACACCGCCCTGGCCCGCGGCACCGGCCTGCGCTGAGTTTCTCGCTCGCCGGGTGTGGAGTTGAGCAACGCCGCCGCGCGCAGACCGTGACACAACTCCACGCTCGGCGGGACCGGGGGGCTACCCCACCGGCGCCGGATTGATCGGCACCGCGGCGAGGGTGGCCGCGATGAGATCCGAGAGCTGCTGGATCGGGGTCGGCCCCGACCCCGGCGGCAACGTCAACGCCACATACACCGGCCGGTCCACGGCGTACCAGGTGGTGCGGTCCTCCACGCCCACCCGGAACCACTGCACGGCGTTGACGACCTGGATCGGCGCGCTCGCGGTGAAGTCGGCGGGCCGGTCCAGCCCGCAGCGCAGCACCACCGGCTCACCGTCGCCGTCGGGACGCCAGGCGGCCGCGCCCTCGGGGGCGGGCGGGGCCAGCTCGGCGCGTCGATAGTCGCCGAGT
>NZ_MLQM01000271.1:0-4123 GCF_001854525.1 Mycobacterium talmoniae | reverse complement strand
GACGACCGGGTGCGCGGCACGATCACGCTGGCCGACACCGTCAAACCCAGCAGCGCCGCCGCGATCGCCGAGCTCAAGGGCATGGGCATCACCCCGGTGCTGCTCACCGGCGACACCGCCGCGGTCGCGCAGCGGGTGGCCGCCGAGGTCGGCATCGACCGCGTCATCGCCGGGGTGCTGCCCACCGACAAGGCCGACGCGGTCAAGGCGCTGCAGGCCGACGGCGCCCGGGTGGCGATGGTCGGCGACGGCGTCAACGACTCGGTGGCGCTGGCCACCGCCGATATCGGGATGGCGATGGGCACCGGCACCGACGCCGCGATCGAGGCCGGCGACCTCACGTTGGTGCGCGGCGACCTGCGCACCGTGCCGACCGCGCTGCGGCTGTCGGCGCGCACGCTGCACACCATCCGGATGAACCTGCTGTGGGCGTTCGGCTACAACGTGGCCGCGATCCCGCTGGCCGCCGCCGGGCTGCTCAACCCGATGATCGCCGGGGCGGCAATGGCCTGCTCGTCGGTGCTGGTCGTCACCAACAGCCTGCGGCTGCGCCGGTTTGGCCGTTAGTTAGCGGTGGGCGGCGTGGGGTGGCGTCGAGCCTGCGCTGAGGGCATCGAGTCTGCGGTGAGGGCGTCGAGTCTGCGGTGAGGGCGTCGAGCCTGCGGTGAGGGCATCGAGTCTGCGGTGAGGGCGCCGAGCCTGAGCTGGCGGCGTCGAGTCTGCGGTGAGGCCGTCTCGACGGCCCGAAACCCGGCGTGGACGCAGGCTCGATGCCGTAGACGCAGGCTCGGTGCCCTGGACGCAGGCTCGGTGCCCTCACCGCAGGCTCGGAGGCCGTAACGGGCTGGGCTCTACCGCCGAGACGCGTAACGTCGATCCAGGAACACGACCTAGGGAGCAATCCGGTGAATCCTGCAACGTTTTCGGGTGTCCGTCGCGGCGTCGCGAAGGCCGCGGTCCTCGCCGCAGCGATAGCCGTACCGGCCCTGGCCGTGGTCGTGCCCGCGCAGGCGGATCCCGCCAATCCCGACCCGTTCAACCCCGGCGATTGCATGGCCAATGCGAACGCGGTCTGCAATCTGGGGCCGTATGGCCCGAACAGTCCCACGAACCCGGCGAATATCAATAGCCCGCTCAATCCGAATAACCCGGCGAATCCGGCCAACCCGATGAGTCCCGATAACCCGGCCAACCCGATGAGTCCCGATAACCCGGCCAACCCGGCGAGCCCGCTCAATCCGAACAACCCGGCGAACCCCAGTTTCCCGGGCTAACGCTTAGTTGGCGGCCCGCGCGCTATCGACCAGTTCGCCGATCGCGGGCCCCAGCGTCGCCGCGTACTGGCCGGTCAGGTGGTTGTCGTCGCGGAACACCAGCTTGTCGCCGACGATCACCGGGCACACCTCGGCGGTGCAGAACAGCGACGTCAGGTCGGCGTAGTGGCCGCCGCCGGCCGTGGTGGCGGCCCGCTCGGCGTCGATGCCGGCCTGGTTGACCGCCGCCGACGGGGTCGGCGCGCAGGCGCTGGCGTCGTCGAGGTGGGCCGACAGGCAGGCCGGCACCGCGGTCTGCGGATCCGGCACCGGCCCGAGCACCAGCACCGACGCGCCCAGGCCGCGCAGCGCCGCCACCGTGCGGGTCAGCGCATCTAGCCACGCCGGATCGTAGGAGGCGAAGCTGAAGTCCGGGGCGTAGCGGCGGCTCATGGTCAGCACGACCAGCTGCGGGTGCTCGGCGGCCAGCCGCGCCATCATCTCGGCGCGCCACTGCTCGCACTCGCGGTAGGGCCGACCCAGATACGGGCTGACGATCGGCAGGTCCAACAGCGGGCAGGTGACCTTGGTCAGCGTCTCCAGCCGCCAGCCACGCCGCTCGGCGACGGACTGCAGGGCCGGATCCCACATCGCGGCGTGCGAGTCGCCGACCAGCACCACCCGGGTGGGGGAGGCGGGATCGCCGGACGCGCATTCGCCGTGCCCGACGTCCAACCAGGACCGCAGGCAGCCGTCGACGAACACGGCTGGCTTATCGGCGGCGGCGTCGGCCAGCGGCGGCGACAGGTTGGACGGGACCGACCGCGGGGCCGCGGAGCTCGTCACCGCCGCCTGGATCTGCGCGGTCGGGGACCGCGGCGCCGCGTCCGCGCCGGGCGCCGCGGCCACCACCGGCGCGGCGGCGCCGTGACCGGCCGGGACCGGGACCAGCACCTGCAACACCAGGGCGGGGCCCGCCAACACCGCGACGGCGGCGGCGCCCACCGCCAGGCTGCGGGCCGGGGACCGGCGCAGCGGCGCGGAGAACCGGGCCGGGTTCTCGATCAGGTGCAGGGTCAGCGCGGCCAACCCGGCCGCGACGCCGGCCGCCGCCACCCGGCCGCCCAGCCCGAGCGGGTGACCCAGCGCCACCGGCGCCAACACCAGCACCGGCCAATGCCACAGGTACCAGGAATACGACAGCCGGCCGACCGCGCGCAGCGACGGCACCGACAGGGCGCGGCCCACCCCGGCCGCCGGGTTCGGGCCGCCGGCGCCGAGCACCAGCGCGGTGCCCAGCACCGGCAGCAGCGCGGCGGTGCCCGGATAGGCGGTCGTCGGCCCCAACTGGACGCAGGACAGCACCACCAACCCCAGGCCGCCCCAGCCGGCGACCGCGGCGCACGGCCCGGGCAGCCGCCGCCACCGCTCGGCGCTCAGCGCCACCAGGCCGCCGGCGGCCAACTCCCACGCCCGGGTGGGCAGCGAAAAGAACGCCCACGGCGGCGACGTGCGGGTCCAGGTCAGCGACAGCGCCAACGACGCCGCCGCGACCAGGCCCAGCGCCAGCAGGTATGGGCGCGTCGACGTCGCGGCTTGAGTGCCCAGCTGGCGCCGCAGATGCCAGGCCGTGCCGAGGATCAGGGCCGGCCACAGCAGGTAGAACTGCTCCTCCACACCCAGCGACCAGTAGTGCTGAAACGGCGACGGCGCGGTGTCGCTGGCCAGGTAGTCGGTGCCAACGATGGCGAACCGGTAGTTGCCGACGTAGAGCGCGCTGGCGATGCCGTCGCCCAGGACACCGCGAGAGGACAACGGCGGCAGCAGGATTGCCGCGCCGACCGCGGTGACGACGCCGACGGTGGCCGCCGCCGGCAACAGGCGGCGGGCGCGGGCCCCGTAGAACCGGCCCAGCCGCACCGTGCCGGTGGCGGCCACGTCGGCCCACAGCAGCCCGGTGATCAAGAACCCGGAGATCACGAAGAACACGTCGACGCCGACGAAACCGCCCCCGACGCCGGGGACCTCGGCGTGAAACAGCACCACGGCCAGCACCGCGACCGCCCGCAGACCTTCGATGTCGGGGCGAAACCCCGGCGGTGGGATGGCTCGGCCGTGCGCTTCCCGGCGGGAAGCACGAGCGTGGTCGAGCGGTCGCACTGTCACCCGGTAGCGGTGACCTCGTTTCCGGTTGGCGCGTTAGGAGCCCAACCAGGCTAGCTCGTCCGGTAGGTGTTGCCGCCAGAACGACACGTCGTGTCCGCCGGGGGAAAAGCCGCCGGCCGGCTTGGTGGGCAGCTGGTCGACGAATTGTTTGGTGGCGGCCGAGAACCGGTCGCCGGTGCCGCAGTCGACCCGGATCGGGATCGACGCCAGCGCCGGCTGGCCGAACACCGAGTTGCTCCGCCAGTCCTCGACGCTGTCGAACGCCGTTTGCCCGGAACCCCAATACGTCAGGAACAGCGCCGGGCTGACCGCGCAGATCCCCGCGGTGCGCGCCGGACCCAGCCGCGACCCCAGCAGCAAAGCCCCGTAGCCGCCCATCGACCAGCCGATGAAACCCACACGCGAGGTGTCCAGCCCCTTGGTGGCCAGCATCGGGATCAGCTCGTTGAGCACCATCGCCCCGGAGTCCTCGCCGGAGGCGCGTTTGTGCCAGTAGCCGTCGCCGCCGTCGACGCTGACCACCGCGAACGGCGGCCGGCCCGCGCGGGCCAGCTGGGCCAGGCCGTCCTCCACGCCGAGGTCCATCACCCCGGCCGCGTTGCCCCCGAAGTGGTGCAACGCGATCACCGGGCGCAGCGTGCCGGTCTGGCCCGGCGGCCGCGCAATGATCCAGTTGGTTTCGACGCCGCCGCGCGACGCGGACA
>NZ_MLQM01000270.1:0-4213 GCF_001854525.1 Mycobacterium talmoniae | reverse complement strand
GCGCAGCACCGGCGGCGGTTCCGGGCGCTGCGGGTGGGGTTCGTTCACCGCATCCATTGTGGCGGCCTCAGCGCAGCCAGCTCAGGTGCGCGGCCAGCAGCGCATAGCCGACGAAGGCGACGGTGTCGATCAGGCCGTGGGCGATCACCAGCGGCCACAGCCGCCCGGTGCGCCGCCACACGTAGCCAAACACCAGGCCCATCGCTAGGTTGCCCAGCCCCGCGCCGAATCCTTGGTACAGGTGGTAGGCGCCGCGCAGCAGGCTGGAGCACAGCAGCGCCAGCACCGGGCGCACCCGCAGCTGCCGCAGCCGGGTGAGCAGATAGCCGACCACGATCACCTCTTCGGCCCAGCCGTTGGCGAAGGCGGCCGCCACCAGCATCGGCACCCGCCACCAGGTGTCGCCCAACCCGGAGGGGACGACGTTGGCGTTAAGCCCCAGCCAGCGCCCGACGAGGTACAGCCCGAGACCCGGCACGCCGATCAGGGCGGCCAGGCCGACCCCGCCGAGCAGGTCGGCGCGCCACCGGAACCGGCCTAAGCCGATGCGTTCGGGGCCGATCCCGCTGCGCCACAACAGGTACAGGGCCAGACCGCCCCAGGCGATCAGCTGCACCGCCCAGGCCAGGTTCAGGCCCAGGTCGATCAGGTCGAAGTAGGACCGCTTGGGATTGAGTGGGATCCGCTGCGCGCTGAGGTTGCGCAGCACCGCGTCGGACAGTTGCAGCACCGCGGTGACGGCGCTCAGGCCATAGGTGACCGCCAGCACGACGGCGACCTCGACGCGCAGCCCGCGCCGCTCGGCGCTTGGGTGATCCACCCCGACACGCTATCGACCGGCGTTGACTCTGCGTCCACCACGCGTGTCACTCGTACTTTTGCCTGGTAGGCGCAGAGTCAACGGGGGAATCCCCGGGCGCGCAGGCCGTTGAGAAACGGGCAGCCCATCAACACCCGGATCGCCCGGCCCAGGCCGGTGATGTCGTCGACGGGTTCGGGAAACGGCAGCCGCACGTCATGGTCGCCTTCGGCGCCCTCCACCCGCAGCCGCACCCCGTAGCGGTCCAGCCCCAGCGGGCGGACCTGGCCGCGCCGCAGCCGCCCCGGCAGCCGGGACGCCAACCGGGCGATGACGTCCGGATGCACCTGCTCCAAGTGCTGCAGCCAGCACGCCTCCATCACGCAGAACGGGTCGGGCCGGGCCGACAGCAGCGCGTCTACCCCGACCGACTCGGCGCCGGTGGCGTCGGCCACCACCACCGAATCCATCTCCAGGCGCAGCAGGACCAGCGGGGTGTCCAGGTCGGGGCCCGAGCGCGGCGTCACCACCTGCAGCAACGCCGGGTGCGGGTTCTCGGCGGCGATCCGGTCCAAAAGCGCCGGCAGCGTCGGCGCCGGCACCCGCTGCAACCGGCCGCGCAGCCACACCAGCGCGCGCACCGGTTCCCGCAGCGGCAACGGCGCATAGTCGGTGAGCTCCAACATGGCGGGCACCTCGACGTCGCCGATGTTGGCGGCCAGCGCGCCGTCGGCCGGCACCGCCACGGCATACGACCCGTCGCCGAGCAGGTGATGCACCGACGTGGCGACCGGCTCATATCCCTCGATGGCCAGCAGCGCGCCGTCGGCCCGGACACATGCGCTGCGGATCCGTTCGGCAGTGGTCGGGGCGGGTCCCGCGGTGAGTGTCATCGGCCACCTTTCATCAGTGAGGTAAGCCTAACTTAACTAGGGCTGGCGGAGCGGCGCAAGGGCTCTGCGCGGCCGACGACCGATAGGGTTGCAGGGTGGCTCGCATCGCCTACCTCGGCCCGGAGGGGACCTTCACCGAAGCGGCGCTGACGCAGCTGACCGCGGCCGGTTTGGTCCCCGGCTCCGACTCGGTGCGCCCGGTACCGATGGACAGCACCCCGGCCGCCCTGGACGCCGTCCGCGACGGCGCCGCCGAGTACGCGTGCGTGCCGATCGAGAATTCGATCGAGGGCGGTGTGCTGCCCACCCTGGACAACCTGGCGATGGGCTCGCCGCTGCAGGTGTTCGCCGAGACCACGCTGGACGTGGTGTTTTCGATCGTCACCAGCCCCGGCCGCAGCCCCGCTGAGGTCGGCACGGTGGCCGCGCACCCGGTGGCCGCCGCGCAGGTGCGGCGCTGGCTGGCGGCCCACCTGCCGGGCGCGGAGGTGGTGCCGGCGAATTCCAACGCCGCCGCGGCGCAGCGGGTCGCCGAGGGCGGGGTCGACGCCGCGGTGAGCACCGCGCTGGCCGCCACCCGGTACGGGTTGGTGACGCTGGCCGACGGCGTCGTCGACGAGGCCACCGCCCGCACCCGGTTCGTCCTGGTCGGCGCGCCGGGCCCACCCCCGGAGCGCACCGGGGCGGATCGCACCTCGGTGGTGTTGCGCATCGACAACGCGCCCGGCGCGCTGGTGGCGGTCCTGACCGAATTAGGTGTCCGCGGCATCGACCTGACCCGGATCGAATCGCGGCCCACCCGCACCGAATTGGGCACCTACCTGTTCTTCCTGGACTGTGTCGGGCACATCGACGACAGCCCGGTCGCCGAGGCACTTAAAGCGCTGCACCGTCGTTGTGCCGATGTGCGTTATCTGGGTTCCTGGCCGACCGGCGCCGCCGCCGGCGCGCTGCCGCCGCAGGTGGACGAGGCGGCGCGGTGGCTGGCGCGGCTGCGCGACGGCAAACCCGAGGAGGCCGACCGATGAGCGGGCGACTGGTGCTGCTGCGGCACGGCCAGTCCTACGGCAACGTGGACCGCCGGCTGGACACCCGCCCGCCGGGCAGCGAGCTGACCCCGTTGGGGCGCGAGCAGGCCCGGGCGTTCGCCCGCAACGGTCATGTGCGGGCCGGGCTGTTGGCGCATTCGGTGGCCGTCCGGGCGGCCCAGACCGCCGCGGAGATCGGCGCCGTCGTGGACCTGAGCGCCCGCGAGCTGCCCGGCATCCACGAGGTGCAGGTCGGCGATCTGGAGGACCGCAGCGACGACGCGGCCATCGCCGAGTTCAACGCCATCTATCAACGCTGGCAGGAGGGCGAGCTGGATGTGCCGCTGCCCGGCGGGGAGAACGGAAACCAGGTGCTGGACCGCTACGTGCCGGTGCTGACCGACCTGCGGCTGCGCTACCTCGACGACGCCGACTGGACCGACGACATCGTCGTCGTCAGCCACGGGGCGGCAATCCGGCTGGCGGCGGCGGTGCTGGCCGGGGTGGACGGCAGCTTCGTCGTCGACCACCACCTGGGCAACGCCGAATCGGTGGTGCTGGCCCCGATCACCGACGGGCGGTGGAGCTGCGTGCAGTGGGGCGAGCTGACCCCGCCGTTTTATCCCGAACCCGGCGCCACCCCGGTCGCCGACGCGGTGCAGTCCAGCACCGACCCGATGGGCTGAGCCGACCTCAGACCGCGACCGCGACCGGTTCGCCGCAGCCGCAACCCACCGCCTCGCAGTCCACGACGAAGGCGTGCGGCGTCAATTCGGGGGCGACGCAGTCCGGCTCGGTGCACTCCGCGCGGTGCAGTGCGTGACGAATGATGGTGCCGTGGCAGTGCTCCAGGCCTGCCCGACACTCCCGGCAGCCGTTGTCCATGGGCCGTTTGTAGCACCGGGCACCGACAAGCCGGTGGTGCCACGCCCGACCGGTTAGCCCCAGCCCAGTTCGTGCAGGCGCGCGTCGTCGATGCCGAAGTGGTGGGCGATCTCGTGGATCACCGTGATGGCCACCTCGTCGACGACCTCCTCGTCGGTGTCGCACACGTCCAGCAGCGCCTCGCGGTAGATCGTGATGGCGTCCGGCAGCGCCCCCGCATAGTTGGTGTCGCGGTGGGTGAGGGCCACGCCCTCATACAGGCCGAGCAGGTCGGGTTCGTCCGGGTGGCGGTCTTCGACCAAGACGACGACGTTGTCGATGGCGGCGGCCAGGTCGGGCGGGATCAGGTCCAGGGCGTCGGAGACCAGTTCGTCGAACCGGCGCGGGTCCATCCGGACGGCCACCGGCTTATCCGCCCGGTGGCGGTTCGGCCGGCGGTGGCGGCGGGGGCTCCGGTGCCGCCGGTGGCGCCTCGGGGGCCGGCGGTGGTGGTCCTTCGGGCGGGTTGGCCGGCGGCGCGGCGGGCGGATTCGCCGGCGGGGGCGCCGGCTGGGCCGGCCGCTGCGGGGCCGGCTGCTGCGGCAGGTGCTGGTTGCCTTGGTTGCCTT
>NZ_MLQM01000269.1:0-4355 GCF_001854525.1 Mycobacterium talmoniae | reverse complement strand
ATGTTGGTCAGGTTGCCGGACAGCCCACCCGGCCCGGTCCCGCCGAGGAGGCCGGTGAACCACGACCACGGGTCCGACCCCGACCCCGACCCGGAGGTCAGGCCGCCGAGCAGTCCCGGCAACGGCGCGGTGGCCGCGCCGGCGTTGGCCGATTCGGTGTCGCCGTACGAACCGGCGCTGGTCTGCAGCATCTGCACGAGCTGGTTGTGGATCTGGGTCGCTTCGGCGGCGATCGACTGGTACAGCTGGCCGTACGCGGCAAACTGTGCGGCCTGCAGCGCCGAGACCTCATCGGCGGCCGCCGGGGCCAGACCGGTGGTCGGAGCGGCGGCGGCCGCGTTTTGGGCGGCCAGCGCCGATCCGGCGGTTGCGAGTTTGCTTGACGCCGCGGCCAAGGCGTCCGGGCGTGCGGTCACAAACGACATGGAGCTCTCCTCACCGATTCGCTCTTTCGAAGAAATTGGGTGCCGTTCCGGCATGGCATAGGGCCACCCCCTGCGCGTCCCTCATCTTGCTGCAGCGTGGCGTGAAAAGACCGACCGAAAGCCATTTATTGATGGCTTTCTAACGAGTGTATGGAAAGGCGTAAAAACGCAAATATCGATAAATAGATGTGGACTTAACTTAATTGCTGTGGTCTCGCGACCGGGTTTTTACCGGCGCCTCTCGTTGTCGTCGGGAGGTCCGCGGTCCGGTCGGGCACGCGGCGGCTAGATCCGCTGCACCCAACACCGCCGCAGCGGCCTATTAGGCTGGCGGCGTGTTTGAATCTCTGTCCGACCGGTTGACCGGCGCCCTGCAGGGGCTGCGCAGCAAGGGTCGGTTGACCGACGCCGATATCGACGCCACCGCCCGGGAAATCCGGTTGGCGCTGCTCGAGGCCGACGTGTCGCTGCCGGTGGTGCGCGCGTTCATCGGCCGGATCAAGGACCGGGCCAAGGGTGCCGAGGTGTCCGGCGCGCTCAACCCGGCCCAGCAGGTCGTCAAGATCGTCAACGAGGAACTGATCGGCATCCTCGGCGGGCAGACCCGCCAGCTGGCGTTCGCCAAGACCCCGCCGACCGTGGTGATGCTGGCCGGTCTGCAGGGCACCGGTAAGACCACCCTGGCCGGCAAGCTCGCGCACTGGTTGCGCGGCCAGGGGCACACCCCGCTGCTGGTGGCCTGCGACCTGCAACGGCCCGGCGCGGTCAACCAGCTCAAAATCGTCGGCGAACGCGCCGGCGTGGCCGTGTTCGCCCCGCACCCCGGGACCGCACCCGACGGTGCGCACGACGCCGGCCCGAGCGACCCGGTGGCCGTCGCGTCGGCGGGGTTGGCCGAGGCCAAAGCCAAACACTTCGACGTCGTCGTGGTCGACACCGCCGGCCGGCTCGGCATCGACGAGGAGATGATGGCCCAAGCCGCCGCCATCCGCGCCGCCGTCGACCCCGACGAGGTGCTGTTCGTCCTGGACGCCATGGTCGGTCAGGACGCGGTGGCCACCGCCGACGCGTTCCGCGAGGGCGTCGGGTTCACCGGGGTGGTGCTCACCAAACTCGACGGCGACGCCCGCGGCGGGGCGGCGCTGTCGGTCCGCGAGGTCACCGGGGTGCCGATCCTGTTCGCCTCCACCGGGGAGAAGCTGGACGACTTCGACGTCTTCCACCCCGACCGGATGGCCAGCCGGATCCTGGGCATGGGCGACGTGCTGAGCCTGATCGAGCAGGCCGAGCAGGTCTTCGACGCCCAGCAGGCCGAGGCCGCCGCCGCCAAGATCGGCTCCGGTGAGCTGACCCTGGAGGATTTCCTCGAGCAGATGCTGGCGATCCGCAAGATGGGCCCGATCGGCAACCTGCTGGGGATGCTGCCCGGCGCCGGCCAGATGAAAGAGGCGCTGGCCGAGGTCGACGACAAGCACCTGGACCGGCTGCAGGCCATCATCCGCGGCATGACCCCGGCCGAGCGGGCCGATCCCAAGATCATCAACGCCTCTCGCCGGCTGCGGATCGCCAACGGCTCCGGGGTGAGCGTCAGCGAGGTCAACCAGCTGGTCGACCGCTTCTTCGAGGCCCGCAAGATGATGTCGTCGATGATGGGCGGGATGGGCATCCCCGGCCTGGGCCGCAAAAGCGCGACCCGCAAAGCCGCGAAAGCCAAAGGCGGCAAAGGCAAAAAGGGTAAGAAGAGGGGCCCGACACCGCCGAAGGTGCGCAATCCGCTGGGTGCGGCGATGCCCGACGGGTTCCCCGACCTGTCGCAGATGCCCGCCGGGCTGGATGAACTGCCGCCGGGGTTGGCCGATTTCGACCTGTCCAAGCTGAACTTCCCGGGCAAGCGGTAGGTGCGCCTGCACGTTCGGGGCCGCGCGCTGCCCGACGAGCAGCGGGTCGAGTTCTGGATCGTCGACGGGCTGCTCAGCGCCGACCCCGCTGATGGGACAGCGGATGCCGACACCATCTTCGACGGCGGCTGGATCCTGCCGGGGCTGGTCGACGCGCACTGCCACGTCGGGATCGGTCCCGGCGGCGCGGTCACCGCCGAGCAGGCCGTGGCCCAGGCCGAGGCCGAGCGGTCGGCCGGGGTGCTGCTGCTGCGTGACGCCGGATCACCGATCGACACCCGGCCCCTCGATGACCGCGCCGACCTGCCGCGCATTATCCGCGCCGGCCGGCACCTGGCGCGCCCCAAGCGCTACATCCCCGGCCTGCCGATTGACCTGGACGACGAGTCGCAGCTGCCCGACGCGGTGGCCGAGCAGGCCCGCCGCGGCGACGGCTGGGTCAAGCTGATCGGAGACTGGATCGACCGCGAGGTGGGGGATTTGGCGCCGCTGTGGTCCGACGGGGTGCTGAAGGCGGCGATCGACGCCGCGCACGCGCACGGCGCCCGGGTCACCGCGCACGTCTTCGGGGAGGACGCGCTGCCCGGTCTGATCACCGCCGGCATCGACTGCATCGAACACGGCACCGGCATCACCGACGACGTCATCGCCTTGATGCGCGCCCACGGCACCGCGCTGGTGCCGACCCTGATCAACATCGACAACTTCCCCGGGATCGCCGATTCGGCGACCAGGTACCCGACCTATGCCGCGCACATGCGCGCCCTGTACGCCAGCGCCCGGCCGCGGATCGCCGCCGCCCGGGAGGCCGGGGTGCCGATCTACGCCGGCACCGACGCCGGTGGCGGCATCGCCCACGGCCGGATCGCCGACGAGGTGGCCGCGCTGACCGGGGTCGGGATGAGCCCGACCGAGGCGGTGGGCGCGGCCTGCTGGGACGCCCGGGCCTGGCTGGGGAGACCGGGACTGGAGCACGGCGCCCCCGCTGACCTGCTGTGTTACACCGCCGACCCGCGTACCGGCCCGGCGGTGCTGAACCGACCCGACCTGGTCATGCTGCGCGGGGCGGTGTTCTAGAGAACAGGCGGGTTCGGCGCCGACGTTTTAGGATTTTGGCCATGTGGCTGGCCAGCGGCGCGACGTTCGCTGGTTACACCATTGAGCGGTTGCTGGGCTTCGGCGCGATGGGCGAGGTGTACCTGGCGCAGCGCGCCGGGCTGACCCGCCACGACGCCCTGAAGATCCTGCCCGCGGCGATGACCGCCGACGTCGAATTCCGGGAGCGCTTCACCCGGGAGGCCCAGACCGCCACCAGTTTGCATCACCCGCACATCGTGGACGCCCACGAACGCGGCGAGTCCGACGGCCGGCTGTGGACCGCGATGGACTACGTCGACGGCAGCAGCGCCACCGAGGCGGTCACCGAGCGGCATCCCGGCGGGATGCCGCTCGGTGCTGCGCTCGGGGTCGTGGCGGCGCTCGCGGACGCGCTGGATTACGCGCACCGGCGCGGGATCCTGCACCGCGCCGTCAAACCCAGCAACGTGCTGCTCACCAACGACAACGAACCGCGAATCTTGCTGGTCGACTTTGGTATCGCGCCCATCGGGCAGACACCGGCCACCCTGCACTACGCCGCGCCCGAACAGGTCACCGGCGGCGTCGTGGACGAGCGCACCGACCAGTACGGCCTGGCGGCCACCGCCGTCTATCTGTTGACCGGGGCGCCGCCGCAGCAGCACTCCGACCTGGCGGTACCCAGGCTCGGCGACCGGCGCCCCGACCTGGCCCCGCTCGACGACGTCCTGGCGGTCGCGTTGGCCCGCAACCCCGCCGACCGGTTTGGCCGGTGCCGCGAGTTCGCCGCCGCGCTCAGCCAGCGCGCCCAGCGCCCGGACGCCGCGTTCGCCGTGGTCGACTACCCCGACGACCCGGAACCGCACCCGGCGCCGGGTGCATCCGCCCCGCCCGCCGCGTCGCGGCGCCGGTCGCGGGCGCTGGCCGGCGCCGCCGCGGTGGCACTGGTGTCGGC
>NZ_MLQM01000268.1:0-4387 GCF_001854525.1 Mycobacterium talmoniae | reverse complement strand
GCGGCAGTCGAGTGGGCTCGGAGATGTGTAGAAGAAAAAGGAGGAGGGGAGTAGGGGAGGGAGAATGGGGGAGGCGGGGTGGGTGAGGGTGGGGGGGAGGGGGGGGGGGGGAGGGGGAGCGGGGTGGGGGCGGGGGTGGACGCCGCCGATGCCCCGGCCTACGGCAGCCACAACGATTTCGCCACCACCGTGCTGCTGGCCGCGATGTACGCCGCCGGGGTGCGTCGGCTGGTGCTGGCCTCCTCGATGGTGGTCTACGGGCAGGGCCGCTACGACTGCGCCGCGCACGGACCTGTCGACCCCGCGCCGCGGCGCCGCGCCGACCTCGACGCCGGGATCTTCGAGCACCGCTGCCCGATCGGCGGTGAGCCCCTCAGCTGGCGGCTGGTCGACGAGGACGCGCCGCTGCGCCCGCGCAGCCTGTACGCGGCCAGCAAGACCGCCCAGGAGCATTACGCGCTGGCCTGGGCCGAGGCCACCGGCGGGTCGGTGACCGCGCTGCGCTACCACAACGTGTACGGCCCGGCGATGCCGCGCGACACCCCGTACTCGGGGGTGGCCGCGATTTTCCGCTCCGCGCTGGAAAACGGCCAGCCGCCACGGGTTTTCGAAGACGGTGGGCAGATGCGGGATTTCGTTCATGTCGACGACGTGGCGGCGGCCAACCTGGCCGCGGTGACCGCCGACCGCGGCGGGTTTACCGCACTCAATGTCTGTTCCGGGCAGCCGATCTCGATCTTGGCGGTGGCCACCGCGCTGTGCGAGGCGCGCGGCTCGGGCACCGCACCGGTGATCACCGGGGGATACCGGCACGGCGATGTGCGCCACCTCGTCGCCGACCCGGCCCGGGCCGCCGAGCTGCTGGGGTTTCGGGCCGCGGTGGCGCCCCGAGACGGGTTGCGCGAGTTTGCGTTTGCGCCGCTGCGCGGTTAGAGATGGCTGGCCGCGAAGTCGGCGGCCTGGTCGGTCATCCCGTTGACACCGTAGGAGGCGTGCGCGATGGGGGGACCGCCGGCGGGGCTGCCGTTGCAGATGGTGTCCCCGTCGGCGCACAGCTGCAGCGTCTTCGGTGCGTACAGCGGGCCGATCCGCACCGGCGGGGCGCCGTTGGGCTGCAGAAACTCCGGCGACGGCGTGCCGAACAGGGTGACCGCGGCGACGTGGTTGGCCACCTCCGGCGGCATCGGCTGCGGGACGTATGACCGGTATTCGGCGGGGATTTCCTTCGGGATCTCCGCGGAGGTGACATAGCCGGCCAGCGCGGCACCTTGGGAAAAGCCGCCGAGCACGATCCGGGTGTTGGGGCAGTTGGCGGCGGTGTTCTCGATATGGGTGCCCGCGTCCCGGACGCCGTCGACGACGGTGCGGGCGAACTCCAGGCCGCCACCGAAATCGCTGCTGGCGGCGTAGTTGACCGGATACACCTCGAACGAGCGATCGCCGACGCGGGAGTGCAGCGCGTCGACGAAGGACTGCCCGATCCCGCCGACACCGGGCGGCTCGGACGTGCCGCGGGCGAACACCACCTCCACGTCGGGGCAGGGTTGGGCGGTGGCCGACGGCACCGGCGGGCCGAGCAGCGCCGCCCAGATCAGCACCGCCGTAGCGGCGGTACTGCGCGTCCGCGTCGTGCGGATCAATTCGGTGACGTTCATCGCTACCACCAAGGGTTCGCCCAGCCGACCTGCGCTGATTGTAGGGCCGGATGCGCTGCAGAAGCCAGAGCGAGCTGGCTGCTGCACCGGCTATTATGCTATGTTACCTAGCATAATAGCTTCGGGTGCGGGCGCTCCGGCGCCCTGGGGAGGTGGCGTGGCATCAGCCGGCACGTGGGGCCGCCCGGCCGGGGCACGCCCTACCCGGTCGCGACCAGCCTGCGTTACGCGCGAATGCGGTGGTCGTCGACGGCCGCTGTCAGCCTTCGATAAGTGCTTTGATACCAGCGAGATTGGCGCGGATGCCGGCCTCGAACTCGGCCAGCCGGCGGGCGACGATCCGACCTTCCTTGTCCGGCATGGCCTCGATCGCCAGGCTCAGCCCCGAGGGCCCCGGCCCCAGCCGCGCCCACTGCCGCACGATCGCCCCGTCGCTGGTCGGGTCGACTTCGAATCCCCAGGTGGCGCCGCCGCCGACCGCCCACACCCACCGGGCGCCGTCTTCGACCTCCACCACCTGCGAGTCGGTGTGCCATTCCCCCAGCGAGGGATGCTTGTTGTAGCCGCGGAACCGGGCGCCCACGGCGACGTGGTTGGCGCCGTCGAGCCATTCCACCCGCTGCAGCTCAGGGGAGAAGCGCACCGGCAGCGTGATGTCGGTGACCGCGGCCCAGATTGCGGCCGGATCCCCGACGATCCGTTCGGCGACCTCGACGGTCGGACAGTCCCGGTAGCGCATCGGCGTTATGGTAGCCCGCATATCCGGCGACGAGGGGAGGGGCCATGCGGGTCGGTGTGACGATCGAGCCGCGGCTGCCCGGCGCCGTCGAATTCGCCCAGGAGGCCGAACGATTGGGGGTTGCCTCGCTGTGGGTGCCCGAGGTGTGGGGCTACGACGCGTTGACCGGACTGGCGTACCTGGCCGCGCACACCACCACGATCGGGCTGGGCACCTTCGTGGTCCAACTCGGGTCGCGCTCACCGGCGCTGCTGGCCACCTCGGCGTTGAGCCTGCAGCAGCTGTCGCACGGCCGGTTCACCCTGGGGATCGGCGTGTCCGGGCCGCGGGTGATGGAGGGCTGGCACGGGGTGCGGTTTACCAAACCGGTGCAGACCACCCGGGAAACCGTCGAGATCGTCCGGATGATCAGCCGCGGCGACCGGCTGCAGCACGACGGCGAGATCTACCCGCTGCCGCTGCCGGACAGCGCCGGCGCGCCGCTGCGGCCGATGGTCGCCCCGCAGCCGCTGCCGGTGTACGTGGCCGCGATGGGGCCGGCGAACCTGCGGCTGACCGGCGAGGTCGCCGACGGCTGGCTGGGCAACGCGTTCATCCCGGAATCGGCCGAGGTCTTCCTGGACCCGCTGCGCGAGGGTGCCGACCGCGCCGGGCGCAGCCTGGCCGACCTGTCGCTGGTGGCGCCGGTCGCGGTGGAGTTCACCGATGACGCCGACGCCGCCGCCCGCCGCCACGCCGACGGCTACGCGTTCACCATCGGGGCGATGGGCTCCGGGTCCCGCAACTTCTACAACGAGGCGTTCAGCCGGCTCGGCTTCGGTGCGGCGGTGGCGCGGGTGCGCGAGCTGTGGGCCGCCGGCGATCGGGAGGCGGCGCGTGCCGCGGTGCCGATCGAACTCGGGGCGCTGACCAACCTGCTGGGCACCCCGGATGCCGTCGCCCGCCGCGTGCAGGCGTACCGGGCCGCCGGCATCGAGACGCTGCTGGCGAAGCTGGACGGGCCGTTCGAGCGGCAACTGACCACCCTGCAACAGCTATTGACGGCGGTCGCCGACTGAAATGCCCGACGTCACCGTGGTGCTGCCCTGCCGCAACGAGGCGGAGTCGCTGCCGGCGGTGCTGGCCGCGGTCCCGGACGGTTACCGGGCACTGGGGGTGGACAACGACAGCACCGACGCCACCGCCGACGTGGCCCGCCGGCACGGCGCCGCGGTGATCACCGAACCGCGACCCGGCTACGGGGCGGCCGTGCACGCCGGGGTGGTGGCGGCGGGTACGCCGGTGGTGGCGGTGCTCGACGCCGACGGCTCGCTGGATCCCGGTGACCTGCCGGCCCTGGTGGCCGCGTTGGGCCGCGGCGCCGACCTGGTGACCGGCCGGCGCCGCCCGCGGCGCGGGGTGCGCTGGCCGTGGCATGCCCGGCTGGGCACCGCCGCGGTGTGCTGGCGGCTGCGCACCCGGCACGGCCTGGACGTGCACGACATCGCCCCGATGCGGGTCGCCCGCCGCGACGCGCTGCTCGGGCTGGGCATCACCGACCGGCGCTCCGGGTATCCGGTGGAACTGCTGGTGCGCGCCGCGGCCGCCGGCTGGCAAGTGGTCGAACGCGACGTCGGCTACGGCGCCCGCACCGGGGGCAAGTCCAAGGTCAGCGGATCGCTGCGCGGCAGCGTGATCGCCGCCTACGACTTCTGGCGGTCGATCGCGTGAGCGTGCCGGTGACGGTGCAGAGTGAAGCGATGAGGAGGAGCGGCGCACATGACGAGGTGCCGGTGACGGTGCTGGTGGTGGCCAAGGCGCCGGTGCCGGGCCGAGTCAAGACCCGGCTGGCCGCCACCGTCGGGGACCGGGTCGCCGCCGAGATCGCCGCCGCCGCCCTGCTGGACACCCTGGACGCGGTGGCCGCCGCGCCGGTGGCCGCGCGGGTGGTGGCGCTGACCGGTGAGCTGGACGCGGCCGTGCAGGCCGCGTCCAGCTCACCGGTCAGCGCCAC
>NZ_MLQM01000267.1:0-4429 GCF_001854525.1 Mycobacterium talmoniae | reverse complement strand
GAGTGGGAGCCGCGGGCAACGGCCGGGGGGGGGGGCGCCGGCCCGGGGCGGGGGGGGCAGGAGGGCGCCGCCGGCGCCGGCGCCGGGGCCGGGGCCCGCCAGCGCGACGTGCACCGCGGCCCCGATGAACCCGGCGGCCCCGGTCAGCAGCACCCTCACGGCAGCTCGAACGGCAACTCGATGCCCTGGTGGGTCAGGCAGTGGGTGCAGCTGCGCTCGCCGGCCAGCTCACCGATCGCCTCCTGCACCAACTTCTTGAACGGCTCGATGTGGCGCTGGAATTCGGCGTACACGTCGACGGCCTTGACCCCGTCGCCGACCGCCACACCGGCGTCCAGGTCGGTGACCAACGCGATTGCCGCGTAACACATTTCAAGTTCCCGGGCCAGCACCGCCTCCGGATACCCGGTCATGTTGACCAGCTGAAACCCGGCTGCGGCGAACCATTGGCTTTCCGCCCGGGTGGAAAACCGGGGCCCCTGGATGACGACCATGGTGGCGCCGTCGACCACCCCGGGCAGCCCGGTGACCGCGGACCGCAGCGTCGGGCAGTACGGGTCGGCGAACTCGACGTGGATGCCGCCGGAGTCGAAGTAGGTGTCGGCGCGGCCGCTGGTGCGGTCCACCAGCTGATCGGGCACCACCACCGACCCCGGCCCCAGCTGCGCGGTGAGGCTGCCGACCGCGCACGGCGCGAAGATACGCCGCACCCCGAGGGCGCGCAGCGCCCACATGTTGGCCCGGTACGGCACGGTGTGCGCGGAGTATTCGTGCCGGGCGCCGTGGCGGGGCAAAAACGCGACCTCGTGGTCGCCGACAGCGCCCACCGTGATCGGGGCGCTGGGCTGGCCGTAGGGGGTGTCGACGGTGATGCTGCGGGCGTCGGGTCCGAAAAACGTGTAGAAACCGCTTCCGCCGATGACTCCGATCATGGGGCGCCGCTCCTCCTCATCGCATCGTCCCGCTCGCCTGCGCGCATGGCGATCATTGTCCGGCATCGCCCGTGCAAGGATCGTGCGGTGGCCAGTTTCGCGCAGTGGATCGAGGGGGCACGACCGCGCACGCTGCCCAACGCGGTGGCCCCGGTGATCGCCGGTACCGGGGCGGCGGCGTGGCTGGGTGCCGCGGTGTGGTGGAAGGCGCTGCTGGCGTTGGCGGTGGCGGTGGCGCTGATCATCGGGGTCAACTTCGCCAACGATTACTCCGACGGCATCCGCGGCACCGACGACGACCGCGCCGGCCCGGTGCGGCTGGTGGGTGCGCGGCTGGCCGCACCGCGCGCGGTGTTGGCCGCCGCGGTGGCCAGCCTGGCCGTCGGGGCGGTGGCCGGGCTGGCGCTGGCCGTGGTCAGCGCGCCGTGGCTGATCGCGGTCGGGGTGGCCTGCATCGCCGGGGCCTGGCTGTACACCGGCGGGTCGCGGCCGTACGGCTACGCCGGACTCGGCGAGGTCGCGGTGTTCGTGTTCTTCGGGCTGGTCGCGGTGCTGGGCACGCAGTACACCCAGGCGCTGCGGGTGGATTGGGTGGGGCTGACGTTGGCGGTGGCGGTCGGGGCGTTGTCGTCGGCGGTGCTGGTGGCCAACAATCTGCGTGACATCCCCACCGATACCCAGGCCGGCAAGACCACGCTGGCGGTGCGGCTCGGCGACGCCCGCACCCGGGTGCTGTATCAGGGGCTGCTGGTGCTGGCCGGGGTGTTGACGGTGGTGTTGATGCGGGCCACGCCGTGGTGTGCGGCGGGCCTGGTCGCGGCCCCGCTGGCGGTGCGGGCCGCGCGCCCGCTGCGGCAGCGGTTGGGCGGTGCCGCGCTGATCCCGGTGCTGCGCGACACCGGGCTGACCATGCTGGTGTGGTCTGTTGTGGTGGCCGCAGCGTTGGCGTTCGGCTGAGCCCCGGTCGCCGAGCAGACGCAAATTCGCACGATCGGGCCGAGGATCGTGCGAATTTGCGTCTGCTCGCGCTGCGACGGGCCCGCTAGGCCGCCTTGTCGAGCAAGGTGACGACCGACGCCCGCAGCCGCACCGGGTCGACGTGCTCGGTGATCACGTCCAGCGCCGCCGGGTCGCCGCCGCGCAGCACGCCCAGCACGAGGTGCTCGCAGCGGATCTCTTTGTCCTTGTGCGCCAACGCTTCCCGCAGCGCCAACTCCAGGGCCTTCTTGGCCGCCCGGGTAAATGGGATATGTCCGCGCCGACGGCGGCGCCGCCCCGATTTGCGCAACGCGTTGTCGAAGGCGTCGGCGCCGAAGGTGCGGGCCACGCTGTCCCGGACGGCGCGCAGGTCGATCCCGAGGGACCGCAGCGCCTCGGCATCGGCGTCGAACGACTCGTCGGGTGTCGCCAGCCGGGCCCGTACCGCGTCAGCGGTCAACCCGTAGCCGCCCAACAGCGCCGACAGGTCCGTCCCGGCGGCCTGCACTATTCCGAGCAGCACGTGCTGCGCGCCGATTTCGCCGGCGCTGAGCTCGCGGGCGTCCTCCTGGGCCAGTACGACCGCGACCCGGGCATCGCGGGTGAACCGCTCGAAGACCATGGTTCATCTCCTCCGGTTGTACTTCTGATGCACGGCCTGGCGGCTTACCCCGAGCGCGTCGGCGATGGCCTGCCAGCTCCAGCCCTGCTCGCGGGCGTTGGCGACGTGGATGGCCTCCAACCGCTCCTGCAGCCGCTGCAGCGCGCGGACCGCGCGCAACCCGACGGCCGGATCGGCGCTGGTGGCCCCGTCGGCGCCCAACGACACCTCGGACACGTCACTCATAGTCGTCAAGATAACTTGACTACGCCCGTGCTGTCAACAAATGTTGACAGCACTAGGCGCGTTGAGTCTGCGTGTACCCGGGGAAAGTGCGAGTAACCCGTCTGGTGGACGCAGAGTCAACGCGGGTTACTCGGGGGGCTCCTCGCCGCGCAGCCGGGCCCGCAACTGGTCGCGGTCGCGGCGGCGACGCTCGCTGACCGCCTCGACGCTGGCGGTGGCGCGGCGGCGCAGCGGCGCGAACACCCAAATCCCCATCGGCAGCGCCACGATCAGCGCGAACAGCAGCGCCACGATCGGCGGGAAATCGCGGATACCGAGCAGCCGGCCCACCACGTAGATCACCACGCTCAGCGCCGCCACCAGCAGCAACCGCGCGGTCGCGTACAGCGCGATGTCCCCGACCGCGCGCCGGGTGGAGGTCTGCGGTTCCGACACACGACGAGCCTAAAGCGTGCAGGTATATTCGGGCCAAGGAGGTGTTGAGTGTTCTACCTGCTCCTCGTCCTGGTTTTGGGGACGCTGGTCTACCTCGGTGTGCGTGCGGCGCGGGCACAAGCCGAACGGCCGAAAACTCGGGTGATCGGGCCGGACGACGATCCGGAGTTCCTGTGGCGGCTCAGCCACGGCGATAACAGCTCTTAGACGAAGCGCTGGTGGGACCGCTCGTTGCCGGGGAACCCGTCAGCGACCACGGCCGCCAGCTCCATCAACGCCTCGCGGGTCTCCCGCTTCAACCGGTCCAGGTGGATCTCGGCGCCTTCTTCCAGATGCGGGTCGAACGGCACCAGCCGCACCGCCCGGCAGCGCCGGGAGAAGTGATCGACAACCTTTTGCATGTCGACCTTGTTGGACCTAGGCCGCACCGCGTTGATCACCGCGATCGAGTTCTTCACCAACTCCTCGTGGCCGTGCGCGTCGAGCCAGTCCAGCGTCGCCGAGGCGCTGCGGGCGCCGTCCACCGAGCCGGAGCTGACCACGATCAGGGTGTCGGCCTTGGCCAGCACCGCCGACATGGCCGAGTGCATCAGCCCGGTCCCGCAGTCGGTGAGCACCAGGCTGTAGAACCGCTCCAGCACCCGCAGGGTGCCGGTGTAGTCCTCGGCGCTGAACGCCTCGGACACCGCTGGGTCGCTTTCGGAGGCCAGCACCTCCAGCCGGCTGGGGCCCTGGTTGGTGTAGCTGCGGACGTCGCTGTAGCGCTCGATGCCCTCGGCGTCGCGCAGCAGATGCCGCACCGTGGCCGGGGTCTCCATCGGCACCTTTTGGCTCAGGGTGCCGCGGTCGGGGTTGGCGTCCACGGCCACCACCCGGTCCCCGCGGATCGAGGCGAAGGTGGCGCCCAAGGTGGCGGTGATGGTGGTCTTGCCGACCCCGCCCTTCAGCGACAGCAACGCGATCCGGTAGCAGCCCTGCAGCGGCCGGTTGGCCTGGACCACCAGGTCGTTGTAGCGCACCGTGCGGGGGCTTTCCCCGACGTTGATCAGATGCCCGGACAGCTCGTAGAGCGCCCGCCGCCAGCCGCTCGACGGCGGCGGCTTGACCTGCCGCAACAGCGAGTTGGTGGACAGATCCGAGTACGGCGCGGGCGGCATGGGCTGCTGCCGGTACGGCGCGTCGCCCGGCAGCAAGTCCGACGCGCCGGGGTAGTAGGCGGGCGGCGGGTTCTCCATGG
>NZ_MLQM01000266.1:0-4447 GCF_001854525.1 Mycobacterium talmoniae | reverse complement strand
ACATGCTGGCGGTCAGCGTCGCGTCGGCGTCGCTGCCGGTGGTCGGCAAGCACCTGGAACCGCTGGCCGGCGCGACCGCGATGGGGGTCTGGGGTGCGCGGCACCTGCCGACCTTCCTGACCACCACCGCCAAGTCCTGGCTCACCCCCGGCATCGGGGCCATCCGCAAGGCCGAACGCGACCAGACCCATGCGGTATCCGACGCGGCGCTGCGGGGGGTGGTGGCGGCCAGCGACCTGGACATCGCCTGGCCGCCCCCGGAGCGCACCCCGCCGGTGTGGAAAGCGTTGCAGCACCGCCGGCATCTCTACCGCTCCGCCGTGCGGTACGGCAGCCATCCCGCGCAACTGCTGGACGTGTGGCGCCGCAAAGACCTGCCAGCCGGTCCCGCGCCGGTGCTGGTCTTCGTGCCCGGCGGCGCCTGGGTGCACGGCAGCCGGATGCTGCAGGGCTACGCGCTGTTGTCGCACCTGGCCGAACAGGGCTGGGTGTGTCTGTCCATCGACTACCGGGTCGCGCCGCACCACCGCTGGCCGCGGCACCTCACCGACGTCAAGACCGCGATCGCCTGGGCGCGCGCCAACGTCGACAAGTACGGCGGTGACCGCACTTTCGTTGCGGTGGCAGGCTGTTCGGCCGGCGGGCACCTGGCCGCGCTGGCCGGGCTGACCGGTGACGACCGCGAACTCGCCGCCGAGTTACCCGAGGGCGGCGACACCTCGGTGGACGCGGTGGTGCCGATCTACGGCCGCTACGACTGGCAGGACCAATCCACCCCCGAACGGGTCCAGTTCGTCGACTTTCTGCAGCGGGTGGTGGTCCACAAGTCCATCGACCGGTACCCGGAGGTCTACCGCAACGCCTCACCCATCGCCCGGGTGCACCGCGGCGCCCCGCCGTTTTTGGTCGTCCACGGCAGCGCCGACACCGTCATCCCGGTCGAGCAGGCCCGCGCGTTCGCCGAGCGGCTGCGGTCGGTGTCGCACTCGCCCGTCGGGTATCTGGAGCTGCCCGGCGCCGGGCACGGTTTCGACATGACCGACGGTGCCCGCACCGGTGCCGCCGCGACCGCAATCGGCCTGTTCCTCAACCAGATTCACCGCAACCGGACCCTGTCCGGCGCCAAACGAGTTATTTGATCGCTGGCTGAGGGTAGGGTCGCTTGATGAGACAGGTACGCCGGTGAAACGACTGAGCGGCTGGGACGCGGTACTGCTGTACAGCGAGACGCCGAACGTGCACATGCACACCCTCAAGGTGGCGGTGATCGCCCTGGACGCCGACCGGCGCGCCTTCGGGGTCGAGGAGTTTCGCCAGGTACTGCACAGCCGGCTGTACAAGCTCGACCCGTTCCGCTACCAGCTGGTCGACATTCCGTTCAAGTTCCACCACCCGATGTGGCGGGAAAACTGCGACGTGGACCTGGATTACCACATCCGGCCGTGGCGGCTGCCCGCGCCGGGCGGTCGCCGCGAGCTGGACGACGCGATCGGTGAAATCGCCAGCACCCCGCTGGACCGCAACCGCCCGCTGTGGGAGATGTACTTCATCGAGGGGTTGGCCGATCACCGGATCGCGGTGGTCGGCAAGATTCATCACGCGCTCGCCGACGGGGTCGCCTCGGCCAACCTGCTGGCGCGCGGGATGGATCTGCAGACCGGCCCGCAAAGCGACCGGGAATCCTTTGTGACCGACCCGCCGCCGACCCGCGGCGAGCTGGTGCGCTTCGCGGTCCGGGATCACCTGCGCCAGTTGGGCAAGGTGCCCTCGACCATGCAGTACACCGCGCAGGGCGTCGGGCGGGTGCGCCGCAGCACCCGGAAATTCTCGCCGCAGCTGACGCGGCCGTTCACCCCGCCGCCGAGCTTCATGAACCACATGCTCACCCCGGAACGCCGGTTCGCCACCGCCACCCTGGCATTGGCCGACGTCAAGCAGACCAGCAAGAAGCTGGGCGTGACGATCAACGACCTGGTGCTGGCGATCTCGGCGGGAGCGCTGCGCAGCCTGCTGCTGCGTTACGACGGCACCGCCGACCACCCGCTGCTGGCCTCGGTGCCGATGAGCTTCGACTTCTCCCCGGATCGCATCTCGGGCAACCGGTTTTCCGGGGTGCTGGTGTCGCTGCCGGTCGACGTCGAGGACACCTTGGAGCGGGTCCGCCAAGCCCGCGAGGCCGCGGTGTTGGCCAAGGAGAGCCACCATCTGGTCGGGCCGGAACTGATCAGCCGCTGGTCGGCGTATTTCCCGCCGGCGCCCGCGGAGTCGCTGTTCAAATGGCTGGCCAGCCGCGACGGGCAAAACAAGGTGCTCAACCTCAACATCTCCAATGTGCCCGGCCCTCGCGAACGCGGCCGGGTCGGCGGCGCGCTGGTCACCGAGATCTATTCGGTGGGGCCGCTGACCGCCGGCAGCGGGGTCAACATCACCGTGTGGAGCTACGTCGACCAGCTCAACATCTCGGTGCTCACCGACGGTGCCACGGTCGAGGACCCGCACGAGATCACCAGCGCCACCGTGCAGGAGTTCATCGAAATACGGCGGGCCGCCGGGCTTTCCGAGGAACTGACGGTGGTCGAGACCGCGATGGCCCCGGCCTGAGCCACGCCGCGCCGAGTGTGGGGTTAATGCCCGCCGCACCCGGTTTGCCGTGCCTCAAGTCCACACTCGGCGGCTGATCACGCCCTAGCCGAGGACCGGGAAGCGGCGCTCGTCGGCGAGGCGGTCCAGCGCCTGTTGCATCACGTGGCGCACATGGGCATCGACCTCGTCGACATCGGGGTCCTCGCCGAAATCCGCGATGTCGATCGGTTCGAGCACCTGGGTGACGATCTTGGACGGCAGCGGCACGTTGACCGGCAGCACCGCCGACAACCCGAACGGGAACCCGAACGAGATCGGCAAGATCTTGACCCGCATCAGCTTGTCCAACTGCAGCAGCTTGGCCAACCCGGTGCCGCGGGACAGGTACAGCTGGGTTTCCTGACCGCCGATGGACACCGCGGGCACGATCGGCACCCCCGCGTTCAGCGCCGCCCGCACGTAGCCGGTGCGGCCGTCGAAGTCGATCTTGTTCTCTTCCAGCGTGGGTCGGTAGACGTCGTAGTCGCCGCCGGGGAAGACCACCACCACCCCGCCGGAACGCAGTGCCGCCGCGGCATTCTCGTGGTTGGCCCGGATAAAGCCGGTTTTGATGAAGAACTCGGCGGTGGGCCCGGTGAAGATGACGTCGTGGCTCAGCGTGTACACCGGACGGTCGTAGCCGAACTTCTCGTAGAAGCCGCTGGCGAACACCGGGACGTCCATCGGGAACAGGCCGCCGGAGTGGTTGGACACCACCAGCGCACCGCCGGGCGGGAAGTCGTCCAGCCCGCGCACCTCGCTGCGGTGATACGCCCTGAGGAACGGCCGCAGCAGCCCCATCACCCGCTCGGTGAGGGTGGGATCCCACTTCGCCGTCGGCGCGGCGGCGAGCTCGGTGTCGGTGTCCGGCGTGCTCATCCCGGCCCCCTTAGAATTGAAACGTGTTCTAGTTTTGCCCATCGTACCGGGTCGCGGCGGTCCCTGGTTACCATCAGCGGCGTGAGCGATGAAGCCGAATCCCCAGTTCTGGTCGAACAGCGTGACCGCATCCTGATCATCACCATCAACCGGCCCCAGGCCCGCAACGCCGTTAACGCCGCGGTCAGCCAGGGGCTGGCCGACGCGATGGATCGACTCGATGGCGACGCCGGCCTGTCGGTGGGGGTGCTCACCGGCGCCGGTGGCTCGTTCTGCGCCGGGATGGACCTCAAGGCGTTCGCGCGCGGCGAGAACGTGGTTGTCAAGGACCGGGGGTTGGGCTTCACCGAACGCCCGCCGATCAAACCGCTGATCGCGGCCGTCGAAGGCTACGCGCTGGCCGGCGGCACCGAGCTGGCGCTGGCCACCGACCTGATCGTGGCGTCGCGGGATTCGGCGTTCGGCATCCCCGAGGTCAAACGCGGCCTGGTGGCCGGCGGCGGCGGGCTGCTGCGCCTGCCGCAGCGCATCCCGTACGCGATTGCCATGGAGTTGGCGCTGACCGGCGACAACCTGACCGCCGAGCGGGCGCACGCGCTGGGGCTGGTCAACGTGCTGGCCGAGCCGGGCAGCGCGCTGGACGCCGCGATCGCGCTGGCCGAAAAGATCACCGCCAACGGTCCGCTGGCGGTGGCGGCCACCAAACGGATCATCACCGAATCCCGCGGCTGGAGCCCGGACACCATGTTCGCCGAGCAGATGAAGATCGCCCTGCCGGTGTTCGGCTCCAACGACGCCAAAGAGGGCGCGGTCGCGTTCGCCGAGAAACGCGCGCCGCGCTGGACCGGCAGCTAAGGGGAGCGGTCATCGACGTCGCGGCGTATTTCGCCCGCATCGAATACTCGGGACCTGCCGACCCGACGCTGGAGACGCTGTCGGCCCTGGT
>NZ_MLQM01000265.1:0-4455 GCF_001854525.1 Mycobacterium talmoniae | reverse complement strand
GGTGGCCTGCGACCTGCTGCTGACCGGCCGGCACATCAAGGCCGCCGAAGCCAAGGAGATCGGGCTGATCGGCTACGTGGTGCCCGACGGGTCCGCGCTGGACAAGGCGCTGGAGATCGCCGAGCTGGGTCACAACACTGGCCCGCGGGGGGGGCGGGCGGCGGTTTCCGGGGGCCGCCGGCCCCCTGCGCGCCCCCGGCGTTTTGTCCCCGCCACAACGCGACGATGTCTTGCATGACCATGACGGTGTCCTTGTCCTTCGTGTCGGTGCGGCGGTCGGCGGCTACCGGGGCCCGCTCGGGCGCGGCCGCAGTGATCGCCACCGCCTGGCCTGGTGCACTCTTCAACGGCCACAACGGTTTCGCCGGCGGAGCCGGGTCGGACAGCAAGGCGCCGCGGCCACCGCCGTACCGGGGCAGCGACACCCGCACGCCCAGGGCACGCAGCTGTCCGCGCAGCCGGTTGACCGCCCGCTGCGCGTCGGCGCCGAAGTCACCGGCCGAGATCAGCCGCTCGGGGGGCGCTCCGGCCGCCCGGGCCAGGTTCAGCAGCGTTGCGCCGCCGCCGATCTCGACGAACACCGTGCCCTCGGCGCCGACCGTGGCCAGCGCGTCGGCGAACCGCACCGGCGCCAGCGCATGTTGGCGCCAGGCCCGCCGCACATCGTCGGCGTCCCGGTAGCGGTGCGCGAACAGGCAGGAGACGAACTCCAGCTGCGGGTCGGCCACGGTGAGCGCGTCCACGTGCGCCGTGATGGCGGCGTTGGCGGGTTCCAGCAGCGGGCTGTGGAACGCGTGTGACACGTCCAGCGTCTTGTACGCCACGTCGGCGTGGGCCAGCCGTTCAGCGGCCCGGGTCAGCCCGTCGCGGGTGCCGGCCACCACCGTTTGTTGGGGTGCGTTGAGGTTGGCGATCCACGCCGAGGATTCGTCGTCGAGCAGGGCCCGCACGGTCGGCTCGTCGGCGCGGCACGCCAGCATGCCGCCGGCGGGGATGTCCGCGTTGCCGATGGCCTCACCCCGCCGCGCGGCGAAATGCACGGCCTGCTCCGGGGTGAGCACGCCGGCCACCGCCGCGGCGCTGAACTCGCCGACGCTGTGCCCGAGGACGACGTCGGCGCGCACCCCCGCCGCCTGCAGCAGCTGCGCGACCGCCAGTTGGGTCACCAGCAGCGCGGGCTGGCAGCGGTCGGTGGCGGCCAAGGCGGCGGCGGACTCCGCGGTGGGTTCGGCCGGGTACATGGTCGCCAGCAGCCCGGGGCTGTCGGCGGCGGCCGCCAGCCGTTCGATGGCCCGGGTCAGGGCCGGGTCCGCGGACCGCAATGTGGCGGCGTCGCTGACCTTTTGCGAGCCTTGGCCGGCGAACAGGAAACACAGCTGCGGCGCGTCGTCGCTCGGCGGGCGATCCCGGTACCAGATGCCGTCGGCCACCACGACCGGAGTGGGCTCCTCGGACTCCAGGGCCGCCACCGCGGCGTGCAGCTGCTCGCGCAGCTCCGCCGTCGACGACGCCAGCAGCACCAGTTCGGCGCCCCGGTCCGCCCGCCGCGCCAACGTGGTGGCGACACCGCCCAGCTCGGGGTCGGCGTCGAGGTCGTCGAGCAGGGCGCGGCACCGGAAGGCGACCTCGGCCGCGGTTCGGCCCCGCACCGGGATCAGCCAACTCGACGCCGGCGCGGCGGCGCGCTCGGCCTGCTGTGCTTCCAGCAGCACGTGCACGTTGGTGCCCCCGAAGCCGAAGGCGCTGACCCCGGCGATGTGCGCGCGGTCCACGGGGGGCAGCTGTTGGGGGATTCGGGGCACGGCGAAGCCGCGCTCGGACAGCCGCAGCTCGGGCCGCTCGTCGCCGAGCTGGGGATGCGGTGGGACGACGCCGTGCCGCAACACCAGCGCGGCCTTGATCAGCCCGATCACCCCCGCGGCCGACATGGCGTGCCCGACATTGGCTTTCGCGCTGCCCAGGTAGCGCGGCGCCCCGTCCCGGGGCGGGAAGCACCCGCTCAACGACTCGACTTCCACCGCGTCGCCGACCGCCGTGGCGGTGCCGTGCGCTTCGATGTAGTCGACGGCGGCCGCCGACAGTCCCGAGTCGGCGAGGGCCAGTTCGATGGCGGCGCGTTGGCCCCCGACCTGCGGCTCCATCGCCCCGGCGCCGCCACCGTCGCTGGTGCAGCCGATGCCGCGCAGCCAGGCGTACACCTCGGCGTCGTCGGGGACCGCGTCTTCGCGGGTCAACACCACCACGCCCACGCCTTCGCCGAGCACGAAACCGTCGGCGTTGGCGTCAAAGGGCCGGCACACCCCGGATTTGGACACCGCGCCGATCTTGGAGAACAGCACCAGGCCGTCGGGCACCAGGTTCAGGTGCACGCCGGCGACGACGGCGATGTCGCACTGCCCCGCCCGCAGCGCGAGCACCGCGTTGTACAGCGCGACCAGCGACGACGCGCAGGCGGCGTCGATGGCCATCGACGGACCGCGCAGGTTGAAGCTGCGGGTGATCGCGGCCGCCGCCATGTTCAGCAGCGAGCCGGGCATGGTGAACGCCCGCACCGGGGGCACCGCCGCGGCCAACTCGTCCAACCCGGTTTCGCTGCGCGCCCCGAACGCGCCGGTGCTGAACTGGGTGGCCCGCAGCCCAGCCGTCATCAGCTCCCGGAAGTCGCTGGCCGAGATGCCCACGTACACGCCGACTTTCCGGCTGGACAGCGTCTGCTCGTCCAGCCCGGCGTTGTCGAGCGCCGCGCGGGTCGCGGTCAGCAGAATCCGGTGCTGCGGGTCCATCACTTCGGCTTGCCGCGGTGAAATACCGAAATCGAGCGGATCAAACCGGTCGATGTCGGTCACCGTGGCCATCACATCGCTGTAGGCGGAGTTCGGCGCCCGACCCTCCGGATCGAAGAAGGGCCGGTGGTCCCACCGATCCGACGGCACCGCGCCGAACGCCGAACGCCCGGACGCGAGCATCTGCCAAAACGACTTCACGTCCGCGGCGCCCGGGATATTGCATGCCATCCCCACCACAGCCAGCCGGGCGCTGGTCTGCGAGTCCCCAGTCATGTCAGCGTCTTTCGTCGCTCAGCGGGCGGCGACTGCGGCTTCGGAAACCGCCGACCGCACCACCTCGGCCAGGTCGGCCAGCGTCTCCACGGTCATCAACGACCGCGGCGAGAACGACACCCCGGTTTCTTCTTCGAGGTAGGTCAAAAACTCCATGGTCTGCACGGAGTTGTAGCCAAGATCCGCGATCTCGAGATCTGGCGTCAATTCGGGCAGCTCAACAGTGGCCACGGAAAGAAGGCCATCCTTGACGAGATCCAGCACATCGTGGTGTTGGGTCACAACCGTCATCTGTATTCTTCTCCAATCATCGCTATCCATTTTTATCTGGCATTTCGAAAACGCCACTGCCCGTACTGCTTAATCAATTACGCATTTGCGGTCTCTTCGTTGGCCGGCGACAAACGTGAATATTGCGTCACGGTCAACCGCGTGCACGGCCCGCCGACCCGCACCTTGCGAATACCGGCCGGTAACAATCCCCGGCCGCCTGTCGAAGTCGCCGGCTCGCCGTGGGTGAAGGCAGCCGGATGCACCGCGACATCTCGGCGAAATCGCTGGTAGCGGAGGTCAATACGGCCGTGCCGCCGATGCGGCGCCGTCCACGACCGGGTAGCTATTGCACCCCGGTCGAATTGAAGAGTAGTCTTTACACCGCTCGGAAATGTCCTTTCATGAGTCAAAACACGTAGTTTCGCGACCACGGTTACTCGTGGGTGGGCAGAGCACAGTCGACGAAGTTGCCGCTTCGTCGACTGCGGACCCCCTATTGGTTGCAGCAACCATTAGGGGGTCCAAACCTATTAGCTCGTCGAGCGTCGTGGTTTGCCCTGATGAGGCACGGTTTCGCCCGAAGCGCGGGGCGCCAACCGTCGGTGATACACGGGATCGGAAAGAGCAAGCAGCACAGTAGGTGCAGGCGTATCCATCAACGTCGGACGGCCTTACTGTGTGCTAGTCGGCATACTTACCTCCCCTTCTGCCAATTCGCTTGCCCCGACCCTGTGGATTTAGAACCGCGTCGTTCATCCCCGATGATGATGCACACGGATTACCGCGAACTCACGCGACGACCACGTTCTGGTTGGCACGTCCGAAGTTCACGACGCCCAGCATAGCGTAGCCGGATGCGCATATGTTGCCGCGGATCGGCGCCCGATCCGGCGCGGCCGACGCTCTCAGCAGCAGCAACGTCGTCGGGCGGTGCTCGACCTGCCGTTTGCGGCGCGCCTGCGAGTTAACTTGGAGTTCACTGTGCACGGCCGCGTCGAGCGCAGCGCCGCTACACCGCCGGTTGTTGGCGCAAAAGCGTTGCTGACTGTGCGGTTTCATACGCTCCGCCGCCGAAATGCGTACGAAACCGCCCAGTCGGCGCAGTTTTGCGCAGCGCCGCTAC
>NZ_MLQM01000264.1:0-4483 GCF_001854525.1 Mycobacterium talmoniae | reverse complement strand
CGCGGGAACCGCGGGTTGCGGCGCGGGGGCCGCGGCTTGCGGCGCGGGGGCCGCGGCGACCGGCGCCGGGGGCAGCGGAGCGGGAACCGGCAGTGGACCGGCGACCGGGGCGTCGGGCACACCCGGTGCGGGCGGGCCGGCCGGGGCGGGGTCACCGCCGCCGGGCAGATGTTCGGCGCCCAGCGTCGTCCCCCCATCCGGGGCGCGCAGCAGCACGGCCGGCGCCGGGGCGGGCAGGCCCGGGGTGGGCTCCCCGAGGCCGGGCAGCACCCGCACCGGCACCTCGACGGGGTTCCCCGCCGATCCGGTGGGCGGCGCCGGTTGTTCGTCGGGCAGTTTGGTGTTCAGCGGCGGGAGCGGCACTCCCTCAGCGGGTTTCGGGGTGCCGACCACCACCCAGTTGCCGGCCGGGTCCTGCACCAGATGCGCGGTGTCCCGCGACGGGATCATGCCCAGATTCCGCGCCGCCTCGGCCAACGCCGGGGCGGCCTCCGCCTCGAGCACATCGCGTTCCAGCGACTCCTTCTGCTGCACCAGCGCCCGGTTCTCCTCGCGCGCGCTGCCCAGCTGGTAGGAACGCTCGGCCGAGTCGGTGGACAGCCACAGCGTGGCGCCCAACCCGACACCCAGTGAACCGATCACCAACACCACGAACGGCACCTTGGCCAGCAGCGTGCGGGGCCGCAGGTCCACCGACGCCAGCCGGGTGAGCAGCCGCTCTCGCAGCGGGGGGCGAACAACCTTGGGCGCCTTCGCTTTCCGAGCCTTCGCCCGCGCCTTGGCCTGCTTGGTGCTTTTCGCCGGAGCCGGCCGGGTCCTGGTTGCGGTCTGTGGACCGGGCCGCGGCACCCGGGTCTCGCGGGCCGGCGCGGTAGCCCTCGCGCTCCGCGGCCGGCCGCGACCCGATGACGTCGCCTCGGCGGGCCGGCGCGTCGTTCGGCGGGTGGGACCATCGGGGCGACGACGACGGTCGCCGCCGCGCCGCGCCGGCGCTTCGCGCTTGGTGGTCATCGGTCTCCCCTCCTTGCTGACCGTTGCTCTACCCGCTGCAGGGCGCGTAACCGCACCGCGGCGCTGCGGGAGTTGCGTTCGATTTCGGCGGCGTCGGCCCGTTCCGCTCCGTGCGTCAGCGACCTGAATTGCGGTGCGTGGCCGGGAAGTTCGACGGGCAGCCCGGGCGGTGTGCGCGACGCGGTCGCCTCGGCGAACACGCCTTTGACGATGCGGTCCTCCAACGACTGGTAGGCCATCACCACGATGCGCCCGGCCACGTCCAGCGCGTCCAATGCGGCGGGCAGCGCGGCGCGCAGCGAGTCCAACTCGCCGTTGACCGCGACCCGCAGCGCCTGGAACGTCCGCTTGGCGGGATGCCCGCCGGTGCGCCGGGCCGGCGCCGGGATCGCTTGGTAGAGCAGCGAAACCAGCTCGCCGGTGGAGGTGAACGGCGTGTGCGCGCGGCGACGCACGACCTGCGCGGCGATGCGCGACGCGAACCGCTCCTCACCGTAGCGGCGCAGAATATCGGTCAGCGCGGCCTGGTCGTAGGTGTTGAGGATGTCGGCCGCGGTCAGCGGTGCCTCCGGGTCCATCCGCATGTCCAGCGGCGCGTCCTGGGCGTAGGAGAAACCCCGCTCGGACCGGTCCAGCTGCATCGACGAGACGCCCAGGTCGAAGAGCACGCCGTCGATCGATCCCGTTGCGGCATAACCCGATTCGGCTAGCGCGTCGGCGATCCCGTCGTAGCGGGTCCGAACCAGGGTGAGCCGATCGGCGAATGGCGCCAGCCGGTCGGCGGCGATGTCGAGCGCGGTGGGGTCGCGGTCCAGACCGATCAGCCGCAGCCCGGGCAGCTCGGACAAGAACCGCTCCGCGTGCCCGCCCGCACCCAGGGTGGCGTCGACCAGGACAGCCCCGGACCCGTCGGGATGCTGCCGGGTCAGCGCGGGGGTCAGCAGGGCGACGCAGCGCTCCAGTAGCACCGGCACATGGCCGAAATCACCCACAGCACCTCCCCGTTGGGTTTGGCAACACACGGCAGCACGGCGGGTAGCCCCTGCCTCGAGGTCCCTGTCCGATAGCGCGAACCTGGCGTTGGGGAAGTACGTCAGGGTCGGTTCGGGCAGAGGCCACGAGGCACGGGCATGCGCCTCAAATGATGTCGCTGAGTGCTTCATCGCTGGCCGCGGAGAAGTTCTCTTCGTGGGTTTGTTGGTAGTCCTGCCAGGCCTGCGCATCCCAGATCTCGAGGTAATCCACGGATCCGATGACGACACACTCCTTGGACAGGTTGGCGTAGCGGCGGTGGTCGGCCGACAGCGTGATGCGGCCCTGGCCGTCGGGGTGTTGTTCGTCGGTGGCAGCGGCCAGATTACGCAGGAACGCCCGCGCCTCCGGGTTACGCCGCGACGCGTTGGCGGCCCGGCGGGCCAGCTGCTCGAACTCCGCCCGCGGGTACACGGCCAGGCTGTGGTCTTGGCTCTTCGTCACCATCAACCCTCCTGCCAGTGCGTCGCGAAATTTTGCGGGCAAGGTCAGCCGCCCCTTGTCGTCGAGCTTGGGCGTGTAGGTGCCGAGGAACATCGCGCACCTCCCGCCTGGCGGAGCCTCCTTGCACTCCGTCTCGCCGCCGACTTCAGCCACCATACCCCACAATCCCCCACTTCGCGCCCTCTGAGAGATAACGGTTGGGTGTTTCCCCCACCATGCGGCCCGGTTGGTCGCGGCTGGGGCCGGCGGCAGGGGTCGTCGTGGCGGTGAATTACCAGCTCAGCGCGGTAATCCGCGGCTTGGGCCGAAGGTGGGGCGCGGTGGGGAAACTGGTGGCCGTGATGCGTCCGATCGAGGCTGAACTCGTGGCGCCGAGCCTGAATTGGCGGCGTCGAGCCTGCGTCGGTGGCGTCGAGTCTGCGGTGAGGGCGTCGAACCTGCGTCCACGGCATCGAGCCTGCGGTGAGGGCACCGAGCCTGCGTCCACGGCATCGAGCCTGCGCTCAGGCCCACTATCGTCGCGAAAACACGGCCTCACCGCAGTGTCGATGCCCTCACCGCAGACTCGACGCCCTCACCGCAGACTCGACGCCCTCACCGCAGTGTCGACGCCCTCACCGCAGACTCGACGCCCTCACCGCAGTGTCGATGCCCTCACTGCAGGCTCGATGCCGCCAGCGCAGTCTCGGCGCCACAGCTGCGGCCTCGTAAACGTCAATCCCGACGCCGGCGGCCCCCGAAAACCAAAAAGGGGCAGCCCAACTGGGCTGCCCCACCGTAAACCCGACGTGAAACCCGATAAGGATTACGGCTCGAAGCGGCGGCGGAACCGATCCTCCATGCGGCTGGTGAACGACCCCCCGGCGCCCTTGACCCGGCCCGGCCGCGCGGCGTTCGGGGCCGACGACCCCGACTGCCCGCGGCCACCGGCGATCCGCGGGCCGGTGACGGCGAACACCACCCCGCCGAACATGACCACGAAGCCGACGACGGAAAGGATAAGGAAGCTGTGGTTGACGTTCGCGTAGAACGGCACACCGGACACGAGCATCGCCAGACCGACCACGAACATGGCCGCGCCCTGGACCCGTCGCCGGGTGGTCGGCGCGCGCAGTCCACCGCCGCGCACACTGGAGGCGAACTTGGGGTCCTCGGCGTAGAGAGCGCTCTCGATCTGGTCGAGCATCCGCTGCTCATGATCGGAGAGTGGCATTCGTCCCTCCTTGCCGACGGCCCGTCACGTGGTTTCCGATAGCACGTGGATGCCCGCAGCGACGGGCAACTACCACTGATGATACGAGGTCGATCTGCGGCGTACCACCGGGTTCGAACGATGAGTGTAGCCCGGCGACAATGCGGGCGGGCAGGCCCGGTGATGCGCCCCGACGTCGCGGCCAGCCGACATGATCATGGCTGGGCATCACTCACCCGGCCCGGATAATGGCAGTGGCAGCACCACCCCGACCACCAGGAGGACACCGGAGAGTTGGGCACATTCCTCATCGATTTGGCGCCCCAGGACATGGCCCGCCGCCTCGGTGACGCTCTGGGTGTCTACGTCGACGCGATGAGTTACCCGCGTGGCACGGAGAGCCAGCGGGCGTCGATGTGGCTGGAACATATGCGCCGACGCGGCTGGCAGGCGGTGGCCGCCGTCGAGGCCGACGTGCGCGCCGGTGCGGCGCCATCGGCGGCCGAGCTAACCGGGGCGCCGCTGCTGGGCGTTGCCTACGGCTACTGCGGCGCCCCCGACCAGTGGTGGCAGCAGCAGGTCGTGCAGGGCTTACAGCGCGGCGGCCGGCCCGCCCCGGAGATCGCCCGCCTGATGACCAGCTACTTCGAGCTGACCGAGTTGCATATCGCGCCGGCCACGCAGGGCCGCGGCCTGGGTGAGGCGTTGGCGCGGCGGCTGCTGGCCGGGCGCGGCGAAGCCCACGTGCTGCTGTCCACCCCGGAAATCCACGGCGAGGCCAACCGCGCCTGGCGGCTGTACCGG
>NZ_MLQM01000263.1:0-4525 GCF_001854525.1 Mycobacterium talmoniae | reverse complement strand
CCACACCACCCGCCGGCACCCTCACACGCGCCAACGTCGCCTCCCATGAGCTGCGCACCCCGCTGACCGCGATGCGCACCAACCTGGAGGTGCTGTCCACCCTGGATCTGCCCGACGACCAACGCAAAGACGTCATCAACGACGTGATCCGCACCCAGTTGCGGATCGAGGCCACGCTGGGCGCGTTGGAGCGGCTGGCCCAAGGTGAGCTGTCCACCGCCGAAGACCACGTCCCGGTCGACATCACTGAGCTGCTGGACCGGGCCGCCCACGACGCCATGCGGATCTACCCCGATCTGGAGGTGTCGCTGGTGCCGTCGCCGACCTGCATCATCATCGGGCTGCCGGCCGGGCTGCGGCTGGCCGTCGACAACGCGATCGCCAACGCGGTCAAACACGGCGGCGCCACCCGGGTGCAGCTGTCGGCGGTCAGTTCGCGGGCCGGGGTGGAGATCGCCGTCGACGACAACGGCACCGGGGTGCCCGAGGGGGAACGCCAGATGGTGTTCGACCGGTTCTCCCGCGGGTCGACGGCCTCGCATTCGGGGTCGGGCCTGGGGTTGGCGTTGGTGGCCCAGCAGGCCGAGTTGCACGGCGGCACCGCGGCGTTGGAGGACAGCTCGTTGGGCGGGGCGCGGCTATTGCTGCGCCTGCCCGGACCGGGCTGATTTGGGGCGGCGCGTCGGCGGGTGCGCCGTCGGCGCCGCGCCGAACGTGCGCTCAGGGCGGAAAAATCGCGAAAACTCCGCCGCCAGCGCACGTTCGGCGACAAGGCACGGCCGCATTACCCGTCGTCGGGTTCTTCGGTCGCGGCCGACTCATCCTCGGGTACCTCGGATTCGGCGCCCGATCGGCCACCGGCGAAGCTGGCCGCGCCACCGGCGGCGGCCCCCTTCGCAGCGCTCGCCGGCGCCGCCGCGGTGACCCGCCGGATGGTCAGCGCCAGCGTCAGCACCACCCCGAGCACGAAGGCCAGCCCCATCAGCCACCAGTTCACGTCACCCATCAGCGCCGCTCCTCCTCATCGCTGCGCTCTGCATCGTCGGCGGCGCGCGTCATTTGGCAGCCCCCCGCGCGCCCGGCAGGTCCGCCAGGGCTTGTTCTTTGCTGGTGCGCTTGACGGTCAGGACCGCGACCCCCCACGCCACCGCCGAGCCCACCACGAACGCGAGTAGATACCACAGCCACTGGATCACGAAGTCCATCGCGGATTCTCCTTAACTGACCACGATTTCGACGCGACGGTTCTGCGCCCGCCCGTCCGGGGTGTCGTTGCTGGCCACCGGGTTGGCGGCGCCGAGCCCGGTGGCGGTGACGTGATCGGCCGCGACACCGTGCGCGGTCAGAAACTCGGCGACCGCGGCGGCCCGGGCGCCGCTCAACGGGGTGTTGATCGCGTCGTTGCCGGTGTTGTCGGTGTACCCGTTGACCGCCACCCGGGCGTTCGGGCAGGCCGCCAGCTTGCTGGCCACCTGGGTCAGCGTCTGCTGCGCGGCCGGGGTCAACGTGACCCCGTCGGTGGCGAAACTGATCGGCGCCTTCAGCAGCGCGTTGATGTCGGCCTGCAGGGTGCCGCACGCCGCGCCGGCCGGCGCCGGACTGGGCGCGGGCGCGCCGGGACCCGGCGGGGGCGGCGGGCTGGGGGCCGGACCCACCGGACCGGCGACCGCGATCTGGTCGACGACGTTGACGTAGGGCCAGGCTTTGACGGCCGCGTCCTCGACCGCGTCCTGGTCGGCCTGCACCGGCGCGGTTCCGGCCAGCGTGACGGTGTCCCCGTCGACGGTGAGGTTGAAGTCCGGGATGCCCGCGGCCGCGTTGAAAAACGGTCCGGCGTTAGAAAAGTCGAGCGCCTTGATGTCCGGGTTGACGCCGAGATTGTCGAGCACGTTGACGTCCTCGCCGACCGCGGCGATCACCGTATCCACCAGCACCCGCTTGGCTTCCGCGCTGGGCATCGCGCCATCGAGGGTGATCTGGTCGCCGCTGCGCACGATGGACAGCGGCGCCAGCGCTAACTGCGGCGGCGGGCCCGGGACACCCACAGCCGAGGTTTCCGACAGCGTCGGCAGCGGGCCGCTCAGCGCGTCGGTCTCGGACCGGGATCGGTCGGCGACCCCGAAGCCGATCACCCCCAACAGCAGCGGGATCAGCACCGCCGCGAGCAGCCACGGCAGGCCCGGCCGGCGCCGGTACCAGCGGGCGACGGTGGGCGATTCGGTCGCTGCCGGAGCCTCGTCGGAACCCGCCTCGGACTCAGGCATGCGCGCCTCCTCGTGTCGATAAGCGGGACTGATCCCCGCTTCCAGCGATAGGCAGCCTAGAGCAGCGCGATGGTTATCGGGTGCCGATCAGGTCGATCACGAAGATCAGCGTCTTGCCGGACAGCTGATGCCCGGAACCGGCCGGGCCGTACGCCTGCTCCGGGGGGATCACCAGCTGGCGGCGACCGCCGACCCGCATGCCGGGAATGCCGTCCTGCCAGCCTTGGATGAGGCCGCGCAGCGGAAACTCGATGGTCTGGCCGCGATTCCACGAACTGTCAAATTCTTCGCCGGTGTCGTATTCGACCCCCACGTAGTGCACCTCGACGGTGCCGCCCGGCGCCGCTTCCGGCCCGTCGCCCACCACCAGGTCCTGGATAACCAGCCCGGTGGGTGCCGGGCCGGTCGGGAAGTCGATCTCAGGTTTGCTAGTCACCGGGCCCACCCTAGTCGGGTGGCCGCCGGTGATGGCGAGCAGACGCAGATTCGCACGAACTCCGCCCCGATCGTGCGAATCTGCGTCTGCTCGCGGGGGTAGCGCGCGGAGGTAGGGCCCGGGGCCTAGCGGGCGTCGATGCTGACGTAGCCGCGCTCGCGCTGCCCGGTGTAGATCTGGCGGGGACGGCCGATCTTGGAATCGCCCTCGTCGTGCATCTCACGCCAGTGCGCGATCCAGCCGGGCAGCCGGCCCAGCGCGAACAACACGGTGAACATCCGGGTCGGGAAGCCCATCGCCCGGTAGATCACCCCGGTGTAGAAGTCGACGTTGGGGTACAGCTTGCGTTCGACGAAGTAGTCATCGGTCAGCGCCACCTCTTCGAGCGCCTTACCGATCTCGAGCAGCTCGTCGTCGCCGCCGAGCTTGCCGAGGATCTTGTCGGCCTGCTCCTTGACGATCCGGGCCCGCGGGTCGTAGTTCTTGTACACTCGGTGGCCGAAGCCCATCAGCTTGACGCCGTCCTCGCGGTTTTTGACCTTGCGGACGAATTCGCGCACGTCGCCGCCGTCTTCCCGGATGCCCTCCAGCATCTCCAGCACCGACTGGTTGGCGCCGCCGTGCAGCGGGCCCCACAACGCGTTGATGCCCCCGGAGATCGAGGTGAACAGGTTGGCCCGCGACGAGCCGACCAGCCGCACCGTCGACGTCGAACAGTTCTGCTCGTGGTCGGCGTGCAGGATGAACAGCATGTCCAGCGCGCGGACGATCTCGGGATCGGCCTCATAGGGTTCGGCGGGGAACCCGAACGTCATCCGCAGGAAGTTCTCCACCAGGGTCAGCGAGTTGTCCGGGTACAGGAACGGCTGGCCCATCGACTTCTTGTACGCGTAGGCGGCGATGGTGGGCAGCTTGGCCAACAGCCGGATGGTGGATACCTCCACCTGACCGTTGTCCATCGGGTCCAGCGAATCCTGGTAGTAGGCGCTGAGCGCGTTGACCGCGCTGGACACCACCGGCATCGGGTGGGCGTTGCGCGGGAAGCCGTCGAAGAACCGTTTCAGGTCCTCGTGCAGCATGGTGTGCCGCTGGATCTGGCGGGTGAAGGTTTCCAGCTGCTCCTTGGTCGGCAGCTCCCCGTAGATCAGCAGGTAGCTGACCTCGATGAACGTCGATTTTTCGGCGAGCTGCTCGATCGGGTAACCGCGGTAGCGCAGGATGCCGGCGTCGCCGTCGATGTAGGTGATGGCGCTCTTGGTGGACGCGGTGTTGACGAAACCGCCGTCGAAGGTGGTGTAGCCGGTCTGGGCTAGCAGCGACCCGAGCGCAATGCCGTCGGCGCCCTCGGTGGCGCGGACGATCTGTAGTTCCGTCTCACCGCCTGGGTACTTCAGAGTTGCGGTGTCGTCGGTTGCGGCCACAAGAACCCCTTTGGTCTCTTCAACTCGAACAAAAGCTGCCCGCATAGGTGCGTATAGAGAAAGGTAGTCGCTGTCGTGGCGGCGCGCTTGGCTGGGGGTCAGGGCCGGCGCCCGCCGCCTGCCGGCGCCCGGTACCCGACGAACGCCGGGGCCAGCAGCGCGGCGAGCAGCACGCCGACCACGACCAGCGCCCCGCCCCCGGCCGCCGTCGCCGACGTTCCGATCGCCGCCGCCGCGGCGCCGTGCACCGCGTCGGCCAGCCGCGGCCCGCCGGCGACCACCACCACGAACACGCCCTGCAGCCGCCCGCGCATCTCGTCGGAGGCGACCTGCTGCAGCAGCGTGGACCGGAACGCGGCCGACACCATGTCCGCGGCCCCGCCGACCGCCATAAACCCCAGCGC
>NZ_MLQM01000262.1:0-4569 GCF_001854525.1 Mycobacterium talmoniae | reverse complement strand
GTTCGTGGAGGGGGAGGAGGAGTCCGGGTCGCCGTCGCTGGGTGCGCTGCTGGCCGCCCACCGCGACAAGCTGACCGCCGACGTGATCGTCATCGCCGACTCGGACAACTGGAGCGTCGACGTGCCGGCGCTGACGGTGTCGCTGCGCGGGCTGGCCGACTGTGTCGTGGAAGTCGCCACCCTGGATCACGGGCTGCATTCCGGGCTGTGGGGCGGGGTGGTGCCCGACGCGCTCAGCGTGCTGGTGCGTCTATTGGCCAGCCTGCACGACGACGACGGCAACGTGGCGGTGGCCGGCCTGCACGAGGGCACCGCCGCGGCGGTGGACTACCCCGACGAGCGGGTGCGCGCCGAGTCCGGGCTGCTGGACGGGGTACGCGAAATCGGGTCGGGTTCGGTGCCGCAGCGGCTGTGGGCCAAACCCGCGATCACCGTGATCGGCATCGACACCACCTCGATCGCGGCGTCGTCGAACACGCTGATCCCGCGGGCCCGCGCCAAGATCAGCATGCGGGTCGCCCCCGGCGGCGACGCCAAGGCCCACCTGGCGGCGCTGACCCGGCACCTGGAACAGCACGCGCCGTGGGGCGCGCAGGTCACCGTCACCCCCGGCGACGTCGGCCAGCCCTACGCCATCGACGTCAGCGGCCCGGTCTACGACGCCGCCCGGGCGGCGTTTCGGCAGGGCTGGGGCACCGACCCGGTGGAGATGGGCATGGGCGGCTCGATCCCGTTCATCGCCGAATTCGCCGCCGCCTACCCGGCCGCGACGATCCTGGTCACCGGGGTCGAAGACCCCGCCACCCAGGCGCACAGCGTCAACGAAAGCCTGCACCTGGGGGTGCTGGAACGCGCGGCGATCAGCGAGGCGCTGCTGCTGGGGTCGCTGGTTTAGACCGCCAGATCCCGGCGCAGTTTGGCGACATGCCCGGTGGCTTTGACGTTGTACTGCGCGACGGCGATCTTGCCCTGCTCGTCGACGACGAACGTCGAGCGGATCACGCCCTGCACCGTCTTGCCGTACATCTTCTTCTCGCCGTAGGCGCCCCACGCACTCAACACGCTGCGCTCCGGATCGGACAGCAGCGGGAACGTCAACCCTTCGGCGTCACGGAATTCGGCCAGCTTGGCGGGCTTGTCCGGGGAGATGCCGACCACGTCGAGCCCGGCGTCGCCCAGCTCGCGCAGGTTGTCGCGGAAGTCGCAGGCCTGCTTGGTGCAGCCGGGGGTGGAGGCCGCCGGGTAGAAGTACACGATCACCCGCCGACCCCGGTAATCGGCCAACGACACCGGGTTGCCGTCGGCGTCGGGGAGGCTGAACGCGGGCGCGGTGTCGCCGGGCTGCAGGCGCGCGGTGTCGGTCAACGAACATCCCTTTCTGCTCACCGGAGCACCGGGACGGGCACCGGCTGCTCTAGGGTATGCGACAAGGCAGCAACTCAAGGACCGAGCCCACGCAGCGGCCGGTGCGGGAGGACATGGAGGACGAGCGTGGCGGACCGGGATCCCGACACCATCAAAAAGGAGATCGACGAGGCCCGCGATCGGCTGGCCTCCACCGTCGATTCGCTCGCCGAACGGGCCAATCCCCGCCGACTCGCCGATGACGCCAAGGCCCGGGTGCTCGCCTTCGTCAAGAAGCCCGCGGTGGCGATGTCGCTGGCCGGGCTCGGGGCGCTCGGCGTGGTGCTGGTGATCCGCAAGATCCGCAACCGCTGATCGGGGCGCGGTCGCTGCTGAGATCGACGCCTAGATTGACACGTAGCCCCCAGAATCGGGGGTTTGCGCAATATGGACGTCGATTTCAGCAGGACGCCGGGAGCGGGTCGAACCGGAACACCGTGAGCCGGTCGGCCAGCGCCTCGAACTCCTCGGGTGTGCCGTCACGGACCAACCCGGAACGCTTGGCGAACGCCACCCCGACGGGGACCTTGGTCGCGAATACCCGCAGCACCGGCCGGGCCTCCTCGGCGGTCAGTGCGACGACCGCGACCCGGCGCGACCGGCGTCCGCGGCTGAGCGTGCCGACACCCGCCGCCCGGGCGTTGCGCGCCCAGTCCGCGCCGGGATACCCGGCCACGACGTACAGGCCGCCCCGGTAGTCGAACGGCGTCATCGGGGTGCTGCGGGGCCGACCCGATTTGCGGCCGGGCACGGTCAACACCATCGCCGGGCCGGTCGGGATGCCGAGCTTCTGCACGGCCATCATGAACTTGTTCATCGGTTTGAGGTAGCGCGGTGGGCGCAGCTCGGACATCTTCTGGCTCCTTGTGCTAGCTGAACAGTTCCGGGTGCCGGGCCACCCAGTGGGCGAATGTTTCGGCGGGACGGCACAGGATCTTCTCCACCTCGTGGGTCACCAGGGCCGGCGTGTCGACGGTTGCGGCGAGCAGCGCGGTGTAGGCGTCGGCGAATTCGGCGGGCAAGCCGATGGTGATGAACCGTTGCCGCACCGCGTCGGCGGGCACCTCCTGGTAGCGCAACGGGCGGTGCAGCGCCTCGGCGATGACCGCGAGCAGCTCGGTGTTGGTGAACGCCTGCGGACCGGTCAACGGAATCTTCTGTCCCACAAGGTCGTCGGTCAGCAACGCGTGGGCGGCCACCGCGGCGATATCGTTCTCGACGATCGGGGCGGTCGACGCCGCCGCGTACGGGCCGGTGACGATATCGCCGGCGCGGATCTGGCCCGCCCACATGCCGACGAAGTTGGTGGCGAACACCGAGGGCCGCAGGCTCACCCAGGCCAGGCCGGAGTCGACCGCGAGTTGCTCGACCTCCTTATTGCGGTCGCCGCGGAACCGGGACGGCTGCCGGGAAAAGTCGTCGTCGGCGTTGAGGGCCGACAACGCGACCAGCTTGGCGACCCCGGACCGGGTGGCCAGGTCCACCATGTCGGGCAGCTGGCCGATCAGCGCCCGCGAGTTGAGGAATACCGCCGAGGCGCCGGGCAGCGCCTCGGCGGTCGATGCCACCACCTCGACCTGTGCGGGCAAGCCGGCGGCCGCGGGATGACGGGTGACCGCGCGGACCTTGGCTCCGGCGTCGGCGAGGGCGGTGACGAGCGGGCGACCGACATTGCCGGTCGCGCCGGTGACGACGATGATCATGTGATGGCTCCTTTCCAGGGTTCTGCCATCAAGGACGGGGCGAAAGCCGCAAAAGTTACCGCCGCGGCCGGTAACTTTTCGCGGCCCCGGATCGTCGTCAACACATGAGCGAATCGTCCCCCCACTCCGGCGACCGGGTCGCCGCGGCCTGGCGCAGCCACCGGCCGTATCTGGTGAACCTCGCCTATCAGATGCTCGGTGATATCGGCGACGCCGAAGATGTTGCGCAGGAAGCGTTTCTGCGGTTGGCGCGCACCGATATCGAGGAGATCGACGATGTGCGCGGCTGGCTGACCGTGGTGGCGGGACGGCTGTGCCTCGATCAGGTGCGCTCGGCGCGGGCCCGTCGCGAACGGCCCACCGACACCGTGCAGGAGGTGGCGTCGGCCCGCGAGGTCGACCCGGCCGACCGGGTCACCCTCGATGATCAGGTCTCCGGCGCGCTGCTGCAGGTGTTGAGCAGGCTCAGCCCCGGCGAGCGGGTGGCGTTCGTGCTGCACGACGTGTTCGAGGTCCCGTTCGACGCGATCGCGGAAACGGTGGGCAGGCCGGTCGGCACCTGCCGGCAGTTGGCGCGGCGGGCGCGGGCCAAGGTCGCCAGCGGGCAGCCGCGGCTTCAGGAGGTGGCGCCGGCCGAAAACCAGCTGGTCACTGAGGCTTTCATCACCGCCTGCGCCAACGGCGACCTGCAGGCGCTGGCCGCGGTGCTCGATCCCAGCGTGTGGGGGGTGGGAACGGTGCTGACCGACCCCGCGTTACCGCCGCAGATCAACCATGGACGCCACGACGTGGCGACCAACCTTTTGCGGTACCTGGGACCGGGCGCCACCTTGGTCGCCGGGCCGGCGGGACAGCCGGTGCTACTGGCCTACGCGGAACGACGGTTGTTCGCCATGGTCGTGTTGACGATCCGCGACGGCCTGGTCGCGAAGATCGAAGCCACCGCGGACCCGGTCGCCCGGTTCGGGGCCGACAACACCTTCTGAGCCGCGACCCGTCTCAAAGTGCCCGTCACAATTGGGAATTGATGCGGTCACGGTATGGCGTGCATTGTGTCTCGATCCCGCAGCCATTTCGTTCCTCATCTAGGCACGGTTGCCCCACCGCGCTACGGTTTCGCTGCGCTGAGTGATGAGCGGAACCAGCTGGGCGCGGATACGTGAATAGCCGACTCATGGGAATGAGCGTTGGAAATCTTGAGCCGATTCAACATCGCAACAGTTGCCGGCGTCGGGTTGTGCGGGGCCGCGTTGGCGTTTAGCGCCGACGCGGCGGCCTTCCCGCGACCCACCGGCGGTCCGACATGCACCGAGATGCCGGCGGCTGGCGCGCCGGCCTGTGCGGCGGCACTGACGGGAGCCGCCGCGCCGGCGCCCGCCGGAGCGCCGGTGGTGCCGGTCGCCGGGGTGCCGCTGCCGGCGGGTGCGCCCGTGCCGGTGGTGCCGGTGGCGCCGGTTGCTGG
>NZ_MLQM01000261.1:0-4655 GCF_001854525.1 Mycobacterium talmoniae | reverse complement strand
GTCCGGATATCCGGGCTACCCCAGCCCGTATGACCCGTACGCGCAGGGCCGGCCGCCGGGCACCAACGGGATGGCGATCGCGTCCCTGGTGACCTCGCTGGCCGGGCTGTTCTTGTGCTTCGTGCCGTCGGTCGTGGGGATGATCCTGGGCATCATCGCCTTGGGCCAATGCAACCGCACCGGTCAGGAAGGCCGCGGTATGGCCATGGCCGGCACCATCATCGGGGCGGTGCTCACCGCGCTGGGCGTGATCGTGTTCATCGTCTGGCTGTTCGCCATGATCGCCGCCGGCAACTCGTCAAGCTATTAGCGCGGCGGCTCGAACGGGTCGGACAGCCGCCGCATCCCGGCGGCGCGGCCCTTGGCGGCCACCACCAGCGCCATCTTGCGGCTGGCCTCGTCGATCATCTCGTCGCCGAGCATCACCGCGCCGCGGGCCCCGCCGGCGGCCGAGGTGTGCCACTCGTAGGCCTCCAGGATCAGCTCGGCGTGGTCGTACTCGGCCTGGCGCGGACTGAAAATCTCGTTGCCGGCGGCGATCTGATCCGGGTGCAGCACCCATTTCCCGTCGTAGCCCAGCGCCGCCGAGCGCCCGGCCACCCGCCGAAACGCGTCCACGTCGCGGACCTTGAGATACGGGCCGTCGATCGCAGCGATCCCGTGCGCGCGGGCGGCAATCAGGATCGTCATCAGCACCTGGTGGTAGGCGTCGCCGACGTCGTAGCCCTCGGGTTGCTCGCCGACCACCAGGGTGCGCATGTTCAGGCTGGCCATCAGGTCCGCGGGCCCCAGCACCAACGCCTGCACCCGCGGCACCGCGGCGATGGTGTTCACGTTGAGCAACCCGCGGGCGTCCTCGATCTGCGCGTCGATGCCGATCCGGCCGACCGGCAGCCCGTGGCTGATCTCCAGCTGGGTCAGCAGCAGATCCAGCGCGTGGACGTGGGACACGTCGCTGACCTTCGGCAGCACCACCACGTCCAGCTGGGCGGTCGGCTGCGCGCCGACCGCGGCGACCACCTCGATCACGTCGGCGTGCGTCCACGGGGTGGTCCAGTCGTTGACCCGCACCCCCCGCAGCTGCCCGGCCCAGCCCGGGGCGGCCAGCGCGGCCGCCACCCGGGTGCGGGCCGCGGGCTTGGCGTCCGGGGCGACGGCATCCTCCAGGTCGAGGAACACCTCGTCGGCGGGCAGGCTCTTGGCCTTGTCGATCATCTTCTGACTGCTGCCCGGCACCGAAAGGCAGGTTCGGCGGGGCCGATACGCGTTATCCACGGATTTACTCCTACCCTTTGAACCATGGCGTCGGTCAACAGGGTGTATGTGGCGAGGCTGGCGCGAATGCCGGTGTTGGGCCCGGTTGGCGAATCTGTTGGGCGGGTCCGCGATGTCGTGGTCAGCATCAGCATCGTGCGCCAGCAGCAGCCGCGGGTCCTCGGACTGGTGGTCGAACTGTTGAACCGCCGCAGGATTTTCGTGCCGATTCTGCGGGTCGCGGCGATCGAACCCAACGCGGTGTCGCTCAACACCGCCAACGTGTCGCTGCGCCGGTTCGCGCAGCGACCCGGCGAGGTGCTGGCGCTGGGGCAGGTGCTGGATACCCCGGTGCGGGTCAACGATCCCGACCTGCCGCAGTTGGCCGGCATCGAGGTGGTGATCACCGACCTGGGTATCGAGCCGACGCGGTCCCGCGATTGGATGGTGACCCGCGTCGCCGTCCGCAACCAGCGCCGGCTGGGCCGGCGGACCGCCGCGCACGTCGTCGACTGGCATACCGTGCAGGGTCTGACCCCGTCGGCGCTGGCCATGCCGGGCCAGGCGGTGGCGCAGTTGCTGCAGCAGTTCGAGGGGTGGCGACCGATCGAGGTGGCCGACGCGATCCGCGAGCTGCCGCCCAAACGCCGCTACGAGGTGGTCAAGGCGCTCGACGACGAGCGGTTGGCCGACGTGTTGCAGGAGCTGCCCGAGGACGACCAGACCGATCTCTTGCGGCATCTGGACACCAAGCGCGCGGCCGACGTGTTGGAAGCGATGGATCCCGACGACGCCGCCGACGTGCTGGGGGTGATGAACCCGACCGAGGCCGAGACCCTGTTGGCCCGGATGGATCCCGGGGACTCCGACCCGGTGCGGCGCCTGCTCAAGCATTCCCCGGACACCGCGGGCGGTCTGATGACCTCCAACCCGGTGGTGCTGACCCCGGACACGGCGGTGGCGGAGGCGCTGGCCCGGGTCCGCGACCCCGACCTGACCCCGGCGTTGTCGTCGCTGGTGTTTGTGGCCCGCCCCCCGACGGCCACCCCGACCGGGCGCTACCTGGGTTGTGTGCACCTGCAGCGGCTGCTGCGCGAACCACCCGCCGAACTGGTGGGCGGGATCATCGACAGTGACCTGCCCAGCCTGACACCGGACGTTTCGCTCGGCGCGCTGACCCGCTATTTCGCGGCCTACAACTTGGTGTGCGGGCCGGTGGTCGACGAGCAGAATCACCTGCTGGGCGCGGTGACCGTCGACGACGTGCTCGACCATCTGCTGCCCCACGACTGGCGGGAAACCCTCGACGAACCCGAGTTGGAAGCGGCGGGAGGCTCCTCGTGAGCATGCGTTCGGCGCGCCAGCGGCTGTCCACGCCGCGCACCTCGCGGGTGTCGGCGCCGCAGGTCGACGTGGAGGCCTTGGCGCAAATCGGCGAGTCGCTGGCCCGGTTCCTCGGCACCGGGCGCTATCTGGCCCTGCAGACCGTCATCGTGGTGGTGTGGATCGCGTTGAACCTGTCCGCGGCCGGCCTGCGCTGGGACCCCTACCCGTTCATCCTGCTCAATCTGGCGTTCTCCACCCAGGCGGCGTACGCGGCGCCGCTGATCCTGCTGGCGCAAAACCGGCAGGAGAACCGGGATCGGGTGGCGCTGGAAGAGGATCGCCGGCGCGCCGCGCAGACCAAGGCCGACACCGAATACCTGGCCCGGGAACTGGCCGCGCTGCGGCTGGCCATCGGCGAGGTGGCCACCCGCGACTACCTGCGTCACGAACTGGATGACCTACGTGAGCTGCTGGAGCGGCTGCAGCCGGCGAAACCCGAAGAGCGGGAACAACCGGTGGACCGGCACGCCACCCGTCCCAATTGACTGTGAGCTCGCGCATTGTTGCCACTGCGGTCACAGCAGTTATGTATGGTGACGGAGTTCACCTGCGGTTCCGAGAAGCTCTGAGGACGGTCGAGTGCGCATAGGGGGAAGTTGGGGCGCGGCCTCGGCCCTCACCAGGGGCGCAGCCCGCGCGTGGGCTGCGATACGCCAGCGGACGACCCGGGTCACCCGCTCACCGATGTGCGGCCTGGCGGTGATCACCCCGCTGGTCTTCGTCGGCGCCGTCGGCGGCGGGGCGCCGCGGTTCAGCCCGCCCGTGCGCGACGCCGCGGTCACCCCGCTGGCCGCCGTCGCTCCCGCCCCCGCGGACCCGTCCGGTCCGGCGGTGGTGGCGGTCACCCGGCCACCGACCAGCTTCCACGTCGCGGCGGCCGCCGCGTCGGCGCCGCCGCCGGCGATTGTGGTGAGTTCGCCGGGCATGCTGGGGATTCCGGGGATGGCGCTGGCCGCCTACCGCAACGCCGAGCAGATGATGGCGACCGCCGCCCCGGGCTGCGGCATCAGCTGGAACCTGCTGGCCGGGATCGGGCGCATCGAGTCCATGCACGCCAACGGCGGCGCTACCGATGCCCGCGGCACCGCGGTCCGGCCGATCTACGGCCCCTCGCTGGACGGCACCCTGCCCGGCAACGAGGTCATCGTGCAGAGCCGGGCACCCGGCCGGGTGGTCTACGCCCGCGCGATGGGCCCGATGCAGTTCCTGCCGGGCACCTGGGCGCGCTACGCCTCCGACGGCGACGGCGACGGGCAGGCCGACCCGCAGAACCTGTACGACGCCACCCTGGCGGCCGCCCGCTACCTGTGCAGCGGCGGGCTGAACCTGCGCGACCAGTCGCAGGTGCTGACCGCCATCTTGCGCTACAACAACTCGATGCCGTATGCCCGCAACGTGCTGGGCTGGGCCGCCGCCTACGCGACCGGGGTCGTCCCGCTGGATCTGCCGCCGCTCACCGGGCCGCCGCCGCCGATCGGCGACGCCCACCTGGAACACCCGGAGGGGCTGGGGCCGGCGCTGCCGCTGAACTTCAACGGTCTGCCGCCGACCGACCCGCTGGCGCGGATGCCGCTGATCGACCTCGGCCCCTCCCCGACGGCCGGCCCGTACCCGGGTTGGCCCGCCCAGCTGCCCGGGGCGGCGCCGCCGGCGCGGTCGCCGAACTGCTCGGTGATCTGCATCGAACCCCAGGCTCCGCCGCCGGCGCCGGCCGATCCGCTGCCGCCGTTTGGGGCGCCCCCCGCGCCGATGCCGCCCTACGCGGTGCCGCCGGCCGATGCGCCCGCGCCGGCCCCCGTCGGCCCGGCGGCTCCGGTGCCGGCACCGGTCGGTCCGGCCCCGGGCCCGGCCCCCGGTCCGGTCAACTGACCAACTTGACGTGCTCCCTGCCTTGAATGGCGGGGATTCCCGCGCGGCTATGCCGCGGTTGGGGTGCTTCCTGTTTCATCGCCCTGTGCCTCCCGAGTGGTGGGAGGACTTAGCGGGGCTCCACAGGCGTTTCGTCTCTCCGCCCG
>NZ_MLQM01000260.1:0-4660 GCF_001854525.1 Mycobacterium talmoniae | reverse complement strand
CCCCGGCGCCGACGGTGCCGAGGGCGACCTCGGTGCCGGCCGCCACACACGCCGCATACCCGAACTCGGCGGTCGGGCGGCACGCCCAGCCGCCGACCGGCAGGTCGAAGATGACCGCCCCGGGCACGATCGGCACCACCCCGCCGTCCATCGCGACGCCGCGGCCGTGTTCCTCGCACCAGCGCATCACCCCGTCGGCGGCCGCCAGCCCGTAGGCGCTGCCGCCGGCCAGCAGCACCGCGTCGACGTAGCGCACGCTGTTGGCCGGGTCCAGCAGGTCGGTTTCGCGGCTGCCAGGCGCCCCGCCGCGGGCGTCGACGGCGCCGACGGTGCCGGGCGGGGTCAGCACCACGGTGACCCCGCTGGCCCAGCCGGTGCCCAGGGTCGCGTCCGGGTCGAGCCGCTGATACTGGCCGACCCGAATCCCGGCGACGTCGGTGATGGCGCTCATCGGTTCCCGATCAGCGCCAGCACCAGGTATTCCTGCAGCACGGTCAGCCATTGGTAGACGTCGAAGTGGGCGGCCAGCGGATGGTCGGCGGGTAGGCGCTCCGGCCCGTTCGGCCCGATGTCGAGCATGGTGCCCAGCGCCAGCCGCACGTCGTTGACGGCCGCGATCCAGGCGTGCGCGTCGTCCTCGGTCAGCTCGAACCGGCCGCCGTCGGCGGGCACGGTCGCCAACAGCCGGTGCGCGGTCTCGCGTTTGGCCGCGATGATCTCGGGTTCGTGGATGCTGCGCAGCGCGGCGTTGAGGCTGTCGGCGGCGCCCGACCCGGCCGGGTGGTCGTTGGCCGGCTTGTAGAAATCCGGCAGCAGCCGCCGCAGCGTCGCGTCCTCGGGGGGTTCGGTGTTGCCGGTCTTCATCCCGGTGATCTGCTCGAGTTCGTCTGGCGGCGAGGACGATTCCCGCTCGTCGAGCATGCCCACCAGCGACCCGACCAGGCTGGTGAGCAGCGCCGCCTCGTGCGGATCCAGCGCCGACCGGAAACGGGGACCGTCAGCGGTCTCGACCCGCTTCCACTTGCGCACCCAGCGACCCTAGTCAGCGGTCCTGCTGCAGCGTCGCCCACAACCCGGCGGCATGCAGTTTGGACACGTCGACCTCCATGGACTCCCGGCTGCCCGCCGACACCACCGCCTTGCCCTCGGTGTGCACCTGCAGCATCAGCTTGGTGGCGTGGGGTTCGCTGTAGCCGAACAGCTTCTGGAAGATGTAGGTCACATAGCTCATCAGGTTCACCGGGTCGTCCCAGACGATGGTCACCCACGGGCTGGCCGTGTCGTCGGTGGCATCGACCTGCCGGTGTTCGGTGGTCTTCGGCGTGACCGGCGGGGACGTCGCTGCTGACGCAACCATAGCCCTCAGGATACCGAGCTAACCGGCGGTGGCGACCAGCCGATACGGTTGCGGGGTGAACGACTGGGCCCGCGCCGGGCTGCTGACCGACAAATACGAACTCACCATGCTGGCGGCGGCGCTGCGCGACGGCACCGCGCACCGGTCGACGACCTTCGAGTTGTTCGCCCGCCGGCTGCCCGACGGGCGCCGCTACGGGGTGGTCGCCGGCACCGGCCGGTTCCTGGAAGCGTTGGGCCAGTTCGGATTCGACGACGACGCGCTGGCGTCGCTGGCGGAATTCCTCGACCCCGACACGGTGGCGTATCTGGCCGACTTCCGGTTCACCGGGGACATCGACGGCTACGCCGAGGGCGAGCTGTACTTCCCCGGCTCGCCGGTGCTGTCGGTGCGCGGCAGCTTCGCCGAGTGCATCCTGCTGGAAACCCTGGCGTTGTCGATCTTCAACCACGACACCGCGATCGCGTCGGCGGCCGCGCGGATGGTCAGCGCCGCCGCCGACCGGCCGGTGATCGAGATGGGGTCGCGGCGCACCCACGAGCAGGCCGCGGTCGCGGCCGCCCGGGCGGCCTACCTGGCCGGCTTCGCCGGATCCTCCAACCTGGAGGCCCAGCGCCGGTACGGGGTGCCGGCGCTGGGCACCAGCGCGCACGCGTTCACCCTGCTGTACGCCAGCGCCGACGGCCCCGACGAGGTGGCCGCGTTCCGCGCGCAGGTCGCCGCCCAGGGGGTGGGCACCACGCTGCTGGTGGACACCTACGACGTGACGACCGGGGTGGCCAACGCCATCGCGGTCGCCGGCCCGCAGCTGGGCGCGGTGCGCATCGACTCCGGGGAGCTGGGGGTGCTGGCCCGCCAGACCCGCGACCAGCTGGACCGGCTGGGCGCCACCGGCACCCGCATCATGGTCTCCGGTGACCTCGACGAGTACTCGATCGCCGCGCTGCGCGCCGAACCGGTGGACAGCTACGGGGTGGGCACCTCCCTGGTGACCGGGTCGGGGGCGCCGACGGCGAGCATGGTCTACAAGCTGGTCGAGGTCGACGGGGTGCCGGTGCAAAAACGCAGCGCCCGCAAGGAATCCCGGGGCGGCCGCAAGGAGGCGCTGCGGCTGTCCCGCCCCACCGGCACCATCCTCGAGGAGATCGTGCACCCGGCCGGGTCCGCGCCGCAGGTCAGCGACGACAGCCGGGTGCTGACGATCCCGCTGGTGCGCGACGGGCAGCCGGTGGTCGACCGGGATCTCGACGCGGCGCGCAAGCTGGTGGCGGCCGGCTTGCGCAGCCTGCCGTGGGAGGGTCTGATGTTGTCGCACGGCGACCCGGCGATCCCCACCGTGCAGATCCCGGTCAGCCCCGTCACTCGATAACCAGGAGCAGCCACGCCCGACCCGTCCGTGCCCGATCTGCTGGCCACCGCGGTGGCCGCGTTGGGCGGAACCGAGCGCGCCGGCCAGGTCCAGATGGCCGACGCCGTCGCGCGCGCCTTCGACATCGGTGAGCACCTGGCGGTGCAGGCCGGCACCGGCACCGGCAAGTCGCTGGCCTACCTGGTGCCCGCGCTGGCCCGCGCCGTCGCCCAGGACGCCCCGGTGGTGGTGTCGACGGCGACGATCGCGCTGCAACGCCAACTGGTCGACCGCGACCTGCCCCGGCTGGCCGACGCGCTGGCCGACGCGCTGCCGCGGCGACCGCAGTTCGCCCTGCTCAAGGGGCGCCGCAACTACCTGTGCCTGAACAAGGTGCACGGCGGCACCGAGGCCGCCGACGAGGAACGGCCGCAGGAGGAGCTGTTCAACGCCGCGGCCGCCACCGCGCTGGGCCGCGACGTGCAGCGGCTGACCGCGTGGGCGTCGGACACCGACACCGGGGACCGCGACGACCTCAAACCCGGCGTTCCAGACCGGTCCTGGGCGCAGGTCAGCGTGTCGGCGCGGGAATGTCTGGGGATGGCCCGCTGCCCGTTCGGCCCCGACTGCTTCGCCGAGCGGGCCCGCGCGAAGGCCGGGCAGGTCGATGTGGTGGTCACCAACCACGCGCTGCTGGCCATCGACGCGATCACCGACTCCGCGGTGCTGCCCGAGCACGAGCTGCTGGTGATCGACGAGGCCCACGAGCTGGTGGACCGGGTGACGGCGGTGGCCACCGGGGAGCTGACCTCGACCGCGCTGGGGGTGGCGTCCCGGCGGATCACCCGGCTGGTCTCCCCCGAGCTGGTGCAACGGCTGGAGGCCGCGTCGGCGACCTTCACCTCGGCGATCCACGACGGCAGCCCGGGCCGCATCGATTACCTCGACGAGGAGCTGGGCACCTACCTGACGGCGCTGCGCGACGCGGCCGGCGCGGCGCAGGCGGCGATCGCTCCCCCGCAAGCGGGAGGTACCCCCACCAGCCCCCGCGACCCGCAGGCCGCGGCGGCGCGCACCGAGGCCGTCGCGGCGCTGTCCGAGATCGCCGAGACCGCCAGCCGGATCCTGGATTCGTTTGTGCCCGCCATCCCCGACCGCACCGACGTGGTGTGGCTGGCCCACGAGGACAACCGCGGGTCGGTGTCCCCGGTGCTGCGGGTGGCGCCGCTGACGGTAGCGGGGCTGCTGCGCACCCGGCTGTTCGCCCGGTCGACGACGGTGCTGACCTCGGCGACGTTGACCGTGGGCGGCTCCTTCGACGCGATGGCCGCCGCCTGGGGTTTGACCGGCGGCGACGACGAGCCGCGGTGGCGGGGCCTGGACGTCGGCTCGCCGTTCAGCCACGCCAAGTCCGGCATCCTCTACGTCGCCGCGCACCTGCCCGCACCGGGCCGCGACGGCACCGGGTCGGCCGAGCAGCTCACCGAGATCGCCGAGCTGATCACCGCCGCCGGCGGCCGCACCCTGGGGTTGTTCTCGTCGATGCGGGCCGCCCGGGCGGCCGCCGAGGCCATGCGCGACCGGCTGGACACCCCGGTGCTGTGTCAGGGCGACGACGCCACCGCGGCGCTGGTCGACGCCTTCGCCGCCGACCCGGCCACCTCGCTGTTCGGCACGCTGTCGCTGTGGCAGGGCGTCGACGTGCCCGGTCCGTCGCTGTCGCTGGTGCTCATCGCCCGCATCCCGTTCCCGCGGCCCGACGATCCGCTGCTGACCGCCCGGCAGCGGCGGGTGGCCCCACGCGGCGGCAACGGCTTCATGGCCGGGGCCGCCCGCCACCCCCCGCCGCTGCTGGCCCCCGGCGCCCGCCGGCCGCTGCGCCGCGGCGACGACCGCGGCGTGGGCGCGGGGGCGGGCTCCCGGGTGGCGGCCGCGCGCCATGCCGGGGCCGTCTC
>NZ_MLQM01000259.1:0-4711 GCF_001854525.1 Mycobacterium talmoniae | reverse complement strand
ATCTGCATCGGCTCGGGTTTGCTGGCCAGCCGCGCCGCGACGCCGGCCTCCAGGTGCGCGGCGAACTCGTCGGCGCGCGGATCGGCCGGTCCGCCGTCGAGCGCGGCGGCCAGGATCGGGAACGCCGAGAGCCGGGTGAACGCCGCCCACCGCGCCCCGAAGGCGGCGGCGTCGTTATCGGCCGCATAGTCGGCCCAGAACGGGTCGTCGGCCTCGAAGATCTCCAGCTGCTCGATCGAGCAGCCCTCGAACCGGTCGGTGGGGGCGAACGGGGCGCGAAAGTCCTTCTCGCTGCGGGCGAAAATCGGGATCGTCATCCGGCGGGCCTCCTCGGCGCCCAGCAGCCCGTCGCGGACCTGATCACCCAGCGCCGCGGCGATCGCGTCGAACAACGGCCGGTAGCCGAACTCGCCGTCCGCGCCGACCGCCATCGTCAACACCGTCAACCGGCCACCCGGACACAACTCGCGGCCGCGAAACGCCACGAAATCATGCCAATCCTGGGCGGCCTGCCGGGCGTATGCCGCCCGGGCGGTGTCGTCGGCGCTGTAGGCGATTTGCACGTGATCGGGGATTTCCGGCAGCTCGGCGGCGGCCCGGCTCAGCCACATGGTCGCCCACGACGTCCAGCCCAGCGTGACGCTCTTCGACGGCAGAATCTGCCCGTAGAACGACCGGCCGATCGCGGCGGGAAAGCTCGCCGAATCGGTGTGCAGGTAGCTGTCCGGGTCGTCGGCCAGCGTGCTGAACAGGTCGGTGAAATCGTTGTGCGGCGCGTCGGTGTGCGCCACCAGCACCGCGTGCTCGTGGCGGGTGCGCCGGCGGATCACCTTGATCGCCGCCCCCAGGGGCAACAACGCGTTGCGCCCGTCGGCCGCACCGTAGTCGGCCAGCACGATCGGCTGCGGCGGGTCGGGCAGCGGCACCGCCTCGGCGGCCCGCTCGAAGGCCGCGATCGCCCGTCGCAGGCCGGGGGGTTGCGGTCGGACCACGATGCTCGATTCCCCCATGTGCATCTCCCCAGCGGCGGACGGTGCGTGTCGGGTCCGACGCTAGTACGCGACCGGGGCTCAGCCGGATTCCGGGTAGCGCACGCCGGTGAGCTGTTCGGAAACCTCCCACAGCCGCGCGGCGTCGGCGGCGTCGGCGGCCCGGGCGGGCACCTTGGCGACGGTGACGCCGCCGCCAGCGGCCTCGTAGATGCCGCGGGGCCCGTAGAACACGCCGCCCTCGGCCTGCGGCGCGACCGCGGCGTACAGCGCCGGCAGAATGCCGTCGTCGATGTCCTGCCACATGAACGGGGCCAGCCGCCACGACGCCGTGTACAGGCGTTGCATCACCGACGGTTTCGCCCGCCCATGGGACGGACCGCTGATCTGCAGGTTGGTCTTCGTCAGGCCGGGGTGGGCGGCGGTGGACGTGATGCCCCAGCCGGCCGCGCGGCTGCGGCGCTCCAGCTCGCGGGCGAACATCAGCACCGCCAGCTTCGACTGGCCGTAGGCCTGCATCGGGACGTAGCGCTGTTCGAACTGCAGGTCGTCGAAGTGGATGCGGCCCTGCCGGGCGGCCAGGCTGCTCAGCGACACCACCCGGGCGCCGTCGGCGGCCCGCAGCAGCGGCAGCAGCCCGGCGGTCAGTGCGAAGTGCCCGAGATGGTTGCTGCCGAACTGCAATTCAAAACCGTCGGCGGTGGTGTCGCGTTCCGGCGGCGTCATCACCCCGGCGTTGTTGATCAGGATGTCGATGGGCCGGCCATCGGCGGTGAACTCGTCGGCGAGCGCGGCCACACTGGCCAGCGACGACAGGTCCAGGCTCCGGATGGTCAGCTTGGCGTCGGGCACCGCGGCGCGGATCTCGGCGATGGCCGCTTCCCCCTTGGCGCGGTTGCGGATCGCCATGACGACGTCGGCGCCGGCGGCGGAGAGTCGGCGGGCCAGCCCGAACCCCAGGCCGCTGTTGGCGCCGGTGACGACGGCCAGCTTTCCGGTCAGATCGGGCACGGTGAGAGTGAGATTGGTGGCCATGATTGCGCTCCTCGGTTCGGTCCGATGCGACGTTAACAGAACGGCGGTCTGATAACAAGAGAACGCCGGTCTGATAAATTGGGCGGGTGAACTTCCAGCGGGCCCGGCGTCCCGAGCAGCTGGCGGCCCGGCGGGCGGCGATCCTGCAGGCCGCCCGCGCGGCGGTGGGCGAGAAGGGTGTCGCCGACGTCAGCCTGCGCGACATCAGCGAACGGGTGGGCCTGGCCAAGTCGAATGTGCTGCGCTACTTCCACACCCGGGAAGCGCTGTTGTTGGAGCTGCTCGCCCAGGAATTTCGGGGTTGGCTCGACGCGGTCGGTGCCCGGCTGGGCCGACCACGGCAGCGAAAACCCGGCTATGCCAGTGAGATTCGGGTGGCGACGACGATCGCCGAGTCACTGGTGGAGCGGCGGCTGCTGTGCGAGTTGGTCGGGGCGATGGCCGGGGTGCTGGAACGCAACATCACCACCGAGTTCGCCCGCGACTTCAAACTCCGTGCGACGGCGAACATCGACGCGTTGGCGCAGTTGGTGTCCCGGCAGCTGCCGTGGCTGCCGGCCGAGTCGGCCGCCGGGTTCGCCGAGGGCGCGCTGGCGTTGACCGCCGGGATGTATCCGTTCTCGGTGCCCACCGAGCCGGTCCGGATCGCGATGGCCGAGCTGAACTTCCCCGATCCGGGGCAGCGCTTCGCGGCCGGGCTGCGGGCCGGGCTGGTGACGTGGCTGATCGGCGCCGCCGCGCGCAGCGAGGCGTGACCGCCGCGCGGCCCTAGCGTGTGGCCGCGAGCGTGCGCAGAAACGGGAATTTCCCCGGTGTGTCGGCCGGGGACACGCACGCTCGCGGAAAAGGGGGCTAGTGCCCGCGGGCTACCCAGTCGTCGTAGTGCACGATCTCGTCGCCGATTTTGGTGGTGTCGCCGTGGCCGGTGTAGACGACGGTGTCGGCCGGCAGCTTGCCCAGCCGTTCGGAGATCGACGCCAGGATCGTCGGGAAATCCGAATACGAGCGCCCGGTGGCACCGGGCCCGCCCTGGAACAGGGTGTCGCCGCTGAACACCGCGCCCAGGTCGGGGGCATACCAGCACACCGATCCGGGGGAGTGCCCCGGCGTGTGCAGCGCCTGCAGTTGCAGGCCGCCGATCCTCAGCGTGTCGCCGTCGTCGACGGCCCGAAAGTCCTTGTCCGGATGTGTCATCCGCCACAGCACGTCGTCACCCGGATGCAGCAGCACCGGCGCGTCCAGTTGGGCGCCGAGCTGTGGGGCCACCGTGACGTGGTCGTTGTGGCCGTGGGTGCACACCACCGCCACCACATTGCGTCCGCGTACCGCCGCCACGATCGGGGCCGCGTCGTGGGCGGCGTCGAACACCACCACATCGGAGTCGTCGCCGACGACCCAGATGTTGTTGTCGACTTCCCAACTGCCGCCGTCGAGTTCGAAGGTGCCGTGGGTGACTACCCGTTCGATCGCGGCCATTACAGCACCACCACCGAGCGCAGCACCGCACCGCCGTGCATCTTGTGGAAGGCGTCCTCGATCGCGTCGAGCCCGATGCGTTCGGTGACGAACTTCTCCAGCGGCAGCCGGCCTTGCAGATACAGGCTGATCAGGGTGGGGAAGTCGCGTTCGGGCAGGCAGTCGCCGTACCACGACGACTTCAGCGACCCACCGCGGGAGAAGAAGTCGATCAGCGGCATGTCCAGCCGCATGTCGGGGGTGGGCACCCCGACCAGCACCACGGTGCCGGCCAGATCCCGGGCGTAAAACGCCTGCTTCCAGGTTTCCGGGCGGCCGACCGCGTCGATCACCACATCGGCGCCGAACCCGTCGGTGAGATCTTGGATGGTCTCGACGGGGTCGAGGTCGCGGGCGTTGATGGTGTGGGTGGCGCCAAAGTCGCGGGCCCAGTTCAGTTTCGTGTTGTCGGTGTCGACGGCGATGATCCGTTTGGCGCCGACCAGCGCCGCGCCGGCGATCGCGGCGTCTCCGACGCCGCCGCAGCCGATCACCGCCACGGTGTCATCCCGGGTGACCCCGCCGGTGTTGATCGCCGCGCCCAGCCCGGCCATCACCCCGCAGCCCAGCAGCCCGGCGACGGCCGGGTCGGCGTCCGGGTCGACCTTGGTGCACTGGCCCTCGTGCACCAGCGTCTTGTCAGCGAACGCGCCGATGCCCAGCGCCGGGGTCAGCGCGGTGCCGTCGGTCAGCGTCATCGGCACAGAGGCGTTGAAGGTGTCGAAGCAGTACTGTGGCCGGCCGCGTTTGCAGGCCCGGCACTGCCCGCACACCGCGCGCCAGTTCAGCACCACGAAATCACCGGGCGCCACGGCGGTGACCGCCGACCCCACCGTTTCGACGGTGCCGGCGGCCTCATGGCCGAGCAGGAACGGGTATTCGTCGTTGATGCCGCCCTCGCGGTAGGTCAGGTCGGTGTGGCACACCCCGCAGGCGGTCACCTTGACCACCACGTCGTTGGGGCCGGGATCGGGGATGATGATGTCCACCAGTTCGACCGGGTCGCCTTTTTTCCGGGAAATCACACCGCGCACTGTCTGACTCATGGGTTACAACCTAGCGCTTGCTTGGCACGTGCGGGCGTTAGGCTGCACCGCAATGGCTCCTATGGCGCGGAGGCCCCGATGAGACCGCGGCGGCCGCTGCCGAGGCTGCTGGAAACGGTGCTGGTG
>NZ_MLQM01000258.1:0-4739 GCF_001854525.1 Mycobacterium talmoniae | reverse complement strand
GGATCACTGGGCCCGCACCGTCGCGCTGGTGTTCGCCGGTGTGGTGGTGGCCGGGGTGCTGGGCGCGGCGCTGATCGCCCGGATCCGGCGGGCGCGATGACCCTCCGGCTGGTGATCATTCTCGGGGTGCTGGGCACCGGGCTGGTCGGCTGGTGTATGGGCGGATACGCCGGTGCCGCAGCGGGTTTGGTGCTCGGCGCGGTCGTGGGGGTGATCCCGTGGCGCGGCACCCAGTTGTGGGCGTGGCTGCTGCGGTGGCTGCGGCGTGGTCGACCGATCGTGTTGCGGGCACCGCTGACGGTGGCCAACGACCGGGCCGGCGGCGGGGTGCGGTTCCAGGACGGGGTGGCGGCGGCGGCCGTGCAGGTGTTGGGCAAGCCGCACGCGCCGACGTTGCTCACCGGATCGACGGCCACCCACACCGATAACACCCTCGACATCGCCGACCTGCTGCCGCTGCTGCACCAAAGCCTGGGTTTGGCAATCGATTCGGTCAGTGTGGTCAGCGTCGGGGCGCGGCGCCGCAGCACCGGCGACTACGCCCGGGTGTACGACACGTTGATCGGCACCCCGCCGTATGCCGGGCGCCGGTCGACCTGGCTCATGGTGCGGGTCGCGGCCCTGGACAACGTCGAGGCGTTGCGGTGGCGCGCCTCGGTGGGGACCGCCGCGCTGGCCGCGGCGCAACGGATCGGCGCGGCCCTGCGCCAGCAGGGCATCCGCGCCAAGGTCGCGACCGCCACCGACATCGTCGAGGTGGAGCGCCGGCTGGGCAGTGCGGCGCTGGACGGGGCCGCGCGGCGGCGGTGGGGGTCGCTACGCGGGGACACCGGCTGGCTCACGACCTACCGGTATCGCCCCGAGGACATCACCGCGGCGAAGCTGGCGCAGGCCTGGACGTTGCGGGCCGACGGAATCGTCCAGAACGTCACCGTGTTCGGCGACGGCGGCATGACCGCAACGGTGACCGTGCAGACCCCACAGCCGCCGGTCAGCCCGCCCAGCGTCCTGCTGCACACGCTGCCCGGCCAACAGCCCGCGGCGATCGCGGGCCACCTATGCGGTCCGTGGCCGGCCGATGTCGGTCGCGGCGTGCTGACCGGTCCGCTGCTGGTCCCGGTCGGCCCGTCGGGGGTACTGCTCGGGAAGTCCGGCGCCGGCAACCGGCTGCTGCTGCCGCTGGACGACCCGGGCGAGCCCACCCGGGTGCACATCGCCGCCGAGGACGCGGTGGTCAAACGCATCCTGATCCGCCTGGTCGCGACCGGCGACCGGCTCACGGTGCACACCCGGGATCCGCGGCGCTGGGCCAGCGCTCGGATGCCGGACCTGGTGGTCACCGACCGGGTTCGGCCGGTCACCGGCACCACCGTCAGCGTGACCGATGGCAGTGTGGCGCCGGCGCCGCGGCCGAACACCGTGATCACCATCGGGGAGCCGGGCCGCGCCCCGGCCGACGTGCTGATCCGCCAAACCGGTCCGGGCACCGTGGACGTCACGGCCGGCGACCGGGTGTACCCGGTGGAGGTCGAGTTGTTCCGCGCCGAGAACCGCTACGTGTCGGCCGAGGCGATCCCGCCGCCGACGCCGCCCCGGATCGTCGAACTCGAACCGGTGGAGTAGCTCCGATGATGACCAGCAACGCCACCAACACCGTCGCCGCCCGCAAGCGATTCGACGACGCGATGGCGTTGTTGGACACCGACCACGCCAACCTGGCCGCCGCCCGGGCCAGGTTCGCGGAGGCCACCGCGATCGACCCGTCGATGGCCGACGCGTGGCTGGGCCGCATCGCCGCCGGCGACGACGCCCTGGCCACGCTGCAGCAGCTGTACGCCTACGGCTCCCGGCTGCATCGGGAGACCAACCGGCTCGGTGTGCACCTGTCGGCGGCGATCAAAGCCGGGCCGTACCTGTCCATCTCGGTGACCGAGGCGTCGCACGCCGGGCTGGCGCTGGCCAGCGCCCTGGTCGACGACGGCCAGTACGCGCAGGCTGGGGCGCTGCTGGAGGATGCGGCGCTGCTGGACACCTGGGAGAACCACCAGTGGCAGCAGTACCTGCGGGCCTATCTGATGTTCGTCACCCAGCGCTGGCCGGACGTGATCGAGATCGCCGCGACGGTGCTGCCGTCGCGGGCCATCATCATGGCGGCGGTCACCGCGGCCACCAACGCGTTGGCCGCACACGCCGCGGCTCATCTGGGGCAGCCGCGGGTCGCACTGGATTGGGTGGAGCGGGTGGAGGTCCGAACCGACCGCCAGCACCCGCAGGAGGCGCGTCGGCACTCGGACACCGCCGTCACCGCGATCGATCCCAACGACTTCCCGTTGATCGCCGCCGATCTGGCGTACGTGCGGGGCATGGCGCATCGCCAGCTCGGCGAGGAGGACCGGGCCGAGATCTGGTTGTCGAAGGCCACCATCAACGGCGCGCTGATCGAGCCGGCCAAGCAGGCGCTGGCCGACCCCGCGGTGCGCCTGGTGGTCACCGACGAAGAAACCATCAACAGCCGCACCGACAAATGGGATGTCGCCACCGAGCAGTCCCACCAGCAGCGCCGCGCCGAACAAGACGACGAGCGGCGCGCCGAACTGCTGGCCGAAGGCCGGGCGCTGCTGGACAACCAGGTGGGGTTGGCCGACGTCAAGCGGGCGGTGGCCGAACTCGAGGACCAGATCGAGGTGCGGGCACTGCGGCTGGCCGCCGGGCTGCCGGTGACCAATCAGACCAACCACATGCTGCTGGTCGGGCCGCCCGGCACCGGCAAAACCACCACCGCCGAGGCGTTGGGCAAGATCTACGCCGGGCTGGGCATCGTGCGGCATCCGGAGATCATCGAGGTCAAACGCGCCGACTTCTGCGGCGAACACATCGGCGCCTCCGGGCCCAAGACCAACGCCCTGATCACCCGGTCGCTGGGCCGGATCCTGTTCATGGACGAGTTCTACTCACTGGTGGAACGCCACCAAGACGGGCGCCCGGACATGATCGGGATGGAAGCGGTCAACCAGCTGCTGGTCGCGCTCGAGGTGCACCGCTTCGACTTCTGCTTCATCGGCGCCGGATACGAGCAGCAGGTCGACGACTTCCTCACCGTCAACCCCGGTTTGGCGGGCCGGTTCAACCGCAAACTGCGGTTTGAGTCCTACAGCCCCGACGAGCTCGTCGAAATCGCGATCCGGTACGGCGAGCCGCGCGCCACCCTCGTCGAACCCGCCGCTAGAGAGTCGCTCAAAGCCGCCTGTACCCGGCTGCGCGCCTACCGGGCGCCCGACGGCAGCCACGGCATCGACGTCATGCAAAACGGGCGCTTCGCCCGCAACGTCATCGAACGCGCGGAGCGGCTGCGGGACTCCCGGGTGGCCGCCCAACACCGCAGCGCCAAAGGGTCGGTGACGGTGGCGGACCTGGAAACCCTGCGGACTAACGACATCACCACCGCGGTGATCGACGCCTGCGCCGAAAAGAACCTGCCGATCTGACCCCACTCCGGCGTTCACTCTGCGGCTACGGCGACAAAATTCGAGTGGACCGCGCCCTGGGCGCAGACTCAACGGCGAACGGGGAAATAACGTGCGCGGTACATTGCTAGGCGGCAGGTAGATTCTTCTATCGCCGGTAGTAACTATGCGCACCGTCGGGTGGGCACGACACGGACGAGAGGTGCTGGTGGCCGTCGGTCGCAGGTCGGGGAAGCACCGATGACGTTGGCTCCGGGCACGGTACTGGCCGGCTACACCATCGAACGGGTGCTGGGGTCCGGCGGCATGGGCACCGTCTACCTGGCTCGGCACCGCACCCTGCCCCGCAGCGACGCGCTCAAGGTGCTGTCGGCCGAGCTGTCCCAAGACAGCGAGTTTCGCGCCCGGTTCATCCGGGAGGCCGACCTGGCCGCCACCTTGAACCATCCCAATATCGTCACCATCCACGACCGGGGTGAGACCGACGACGGTCAGCTGTGGATCGCCATGCAGTTCGTCGACGGCACCGACGCGAACGCCGAGCTGCACGGCGGGGGCATGCCCGCCGAGCGGGCGGTGCACATCATCACCGAGGTCGGCAAGGCGCTGGACTACGCGCACGCCCGCAACCTGCTGCACCGCGACATCAAACCCGCCAACTTTTTGCTGTCCGGTCAACCGGGCGACCAGGAGCGGGTGTTGTTGGCGGACTTCGGGATCGCCCGCGCCCTGGACGACGCCACCGGGTTGACCGCCACCGGGTCGCTGGTGGCCACCGCGTCGTATGCCGCCCCGGAGGCCATCGAAGGCCACCGGGTGGACGCGCGCGGCGACCTGTACTCGCTGGGGTGTTCGCTGTTTCGGCTGTTGACCGGGCGCACCCCGTACGGCCATCTGACCGGGATGAGCGCGGTCATGATGGCCCACGTGTTCCAGCCGCCACCGCGGGCCACCGAACTGGCGCCGTGGTTGCCGCCGGCGATCGACGATGTCATCGCCACCGCGATGGCCAAGGACCCGGCCGACCGTTACCAGAGCGGCCGCGCCCTGGCCGCCGCGGCGGCCGCGGCGCTGGCCGGCCAGCCGCTGCCCGCCCCGGACCGCCAAGCGGCTTCCCCGGAGCCGACGAGTTGGCCCACCCCGACCGGGCACACCGGGCCGCCGTCGGCGACGTCGGCGCTGCCCCCGCCGCCGGGGACCCGCGGGATGCCGACGCAGCCCACCGATGGCCGCACGGCGATCACCTCCCCGTCCGGGCACTTCACCCCGCCGGGG
>NZ_MLQM01000257.1:0-4767 GCF_001854525.1 Mycobacterium talmoniae | reverse complement strand
CCCCCGCGCCGGGGGGACGCCCCCCGCCCCCACCCACGCCCACGCCACCGCCACATCTGCATAAGAGCCAGCACAGGTGCAGCGCCCGCATCGGCGCGTTGGGGAATCCGGGCAGCGGCGGATGGTCGCTCACCGGGGTCACGTCGGCCCACCGGTAGCCGGGGTCGGCGAGCGCGGCGGCGGCGATATTGGCCGAGACCTCGTCGAGCACCGGCTGGTCGCGCCGCCCGGAGCCCAAAATCAGTGCCCCGCAGTCCGGGTCGACGAGATCGGACAGCGCGTAGTGCAGCGACGGGTGCGCAGACAGTTCGATGAAGGCGCCGATGCCGCGGCCGGTGGCGGCCTGCACGGCGCGATCGAAGCGGACGGTGTTGCGCAGGTTGGCGTACCAGTAGTCGGTGAAGCCGGTGCCGGCGGGCACCACGGCGCCGGTGGCGGCGCCGATGAACTCCACCGGGGTGTCCAGGAACGCCGACGCCGGCAGCAGCCGCGCCAAGGTGGGGCGCAGCGGTTCCAGCGCGCTGGTGTGGGCGGGGAAGTCCACGGCGATCTCGCGGACGAACACGCCGCGCTGTTCGGCCAGCGCCACCACGGCGGCCACCGCGTCGCGGTCCCCGGACAGCACCGTCGACGACGGGGCGTTGACCACCGAGACCTCCAGCCAGCCGGTGGTTTCCGCGGCGAGCCGCTCGGCGTCGGGAAGCCCGACGCCCAGCACCGCCATGCCGTAGCGTCCCGGTAGCGTGTCCACCACAGTGGCGCGGGCGGCCACCACGGCGACCGCGTCCGGCAGGGTGATCGCGCCGGCCGCATAGGCCGCCGCCACCTCCCCCAGGCTGTGTCCCACGGTGAGGTCGGGCAGCACGCCGCAGGACCGCCACAGCTGCGCCATCGCGACGGCGTGGGTGAACTGGGCGCCCTGGATGTGCAGCTGGGACACGTCCGGCGGCTGCTCGGCGACCAGGTACGGCAGCGGCGAGGCGATCCCGGCCGCGTCGAACGCCGCCGCGCAGCGGTCGGCCTCGGCCCGATAGACCGGGATCCGTTGGTAGGCTTCGGCGCCCATCGCCGGCCACTGGTTGCCTTGGCCGGGAAACACGAACGCGGTGCGCGGCGCCGCGGTGGCCGAGGACCGGGCCACCAGCGGGTGCTCGTCGCCGTCGGCCAGCGCCGCCAGCCCCGCCGCGAGCTCGGCGTCGTCGGCCGCGCGCAGCACCGCTCGGTGCCGGCGCACCCGTCGGGTCCGCAGCAGGGTGGCGGCCACCGCGGCCGGGGTGACCGACTCCGGTGCCCGGCGCAGATAGGCCAGGATCGCCGCGGCGTCCCGACCGATCAGGTCCTCCTCATGCGCGGTGAGCAGCACCGGGATCCGGCCGTCGGGCAGTGCGTGGCCTGGCATCAGACGACCTCCGGGATGGACACGATCAGGTGGGCGTTGGTGCCGCTCATCCCGAACGCGGACACCGCCGCGATCCGCTGCCCGTTCACCGCGGGCCACCGGGTCAGCCGCTGGGCCAGCCGCAACCCCTGGCTGTCCCAGTCGATTTCGCGGCTGGCCTGCTCGGCGTGCAGGGTGGGCGGGATGGCGGCATGCTCGGCGGAGACCAACACCTTGGCCAGGCCGAGCGCCCCGGCGGCGGCCTGGGCGTGGCCGACATTGGATTTCACCGACCCCAGCAGCGCGCCGCCGCCGGGTGTGGTGTCGCCGTAGGTGGCGGCCAGGGACTGCAACTCGGTGCGGTCGCCGAGCTGGGTGCCGGTGCCGTGCCCCTCCACCATCGCCACCTGCTCGGGCCGCAGGCCGGCCTGGTCGATGGCGCGCTGGAACAGCCGGATCTGGGCGGCGCCGCTGGGGGCGGTCAGGCCCGCGCTGCGGCCGTCCTGGTTGACCGCGCTGGCGCGGATTTCGGCCAGGATGCGCCGCCGATCCCGCAGCGCGGCCGACTTGCGTTGCAGCACAAACATCGCCGCCCCTTCGGCCCACACCGTGCCGCTGGCCTGCGCGCTGTAGGGCCGGCAGCGGCCGTCGTCGGACAGGGCGTGCTGTTTGGAGAACTCCACGAAGAAACCCGGTGAGCCCATCACGCAGACCCCGCCGGCCAAGGCCAGGTCGCAGTCGCCGGCCCGCACCGACTGCACGGCGACGTGGAACGCGGCCAGCGCCGACGCGCAGGAGGCGTCCACGGTCAGCGCCGGGCCGGCCAGGCCCAGCGTGTAGGCGACCCGCCCGGAGATCACTCCGAGCGCGGTGCCGGTGATCAGATGTCCGCTGTGGCGGGAGAATTCGGCCATCTCGGGTCCGTATCCGGTCACCGAGGCGCCGACATAGCAGCCCACCTCGTGGCCGGCCAGGTCGTCGGGGTTGATGCCGCTGTTCTCCAGCGCCCGCCACGACACCCGCAGGGTGACCCGTTGCTGCGGGTCCATCGCGGTGGCTTCCCGCGGCGAGATGCCGAAAAACCCGGGGTCGAATGCCGCTGCCCCGCTGAGGAAGCCGCCGGAATCGTGGATCCGCTTGAAGCCGTCGCGGCGTGAACCGGTCAGCAGGTCGCGGATCGGCCAGCCCCGATCGGTGGGAAACGGGCTGAGCGCTTCGCGTTGCTGCGACAGCAGCGCCCAGTAGTCCTCGGCGCTGTCCACCTCCCCGGGTGCCTCGAGCGCCATACCGACGATGACCACCGGGTCGGCCTCGGCGGGAATCCGGTTATCGGACATCGGCATTGACCTGGGCGGCGACCGCCTCGATGTGCTCGTTGAGGTAGAAGTGGCCGCCGTCGTAGAACGACAACCCGAAGGTGCCGGTGGTGTGGCGCGCCCAGCGGCGCAGCGATTCGGCGTCGACCCGGTGGTCGGCGCGGCCCCCGACGGCGTGGATGTCGGCACGGATCGCCACGTCGGGGCCGCAGCGGTACCGGTTGAGCGCATGGTAGTCGCCGCGCACCGCGACCGTCAGCAGCTCGGCGAACTCCTCGTCGGCCAGCAGCCGGGGGTCGGTGCCGCCCAGGTCGGCGATGTCGGCGCGCAGGCCGGCGTCGTCGGTCGGCAACGTCGGCAGCCCGGCGACCGTGCACGGCGCCGGGCCCGCCGACACCCACAGCTTGCGCACGGCCGCGCCGCGCTGTTCGGCGATCCGGGCGAACTCGAAGGCGACCAGCGAACCCATGCTGTGCCCGAACAACCGCAGCGGGCCGACCGCGTCCCAGCTGCCCGCGTCGAACAAATCCCGGGCCAGATCGGGCAGCGTGTCGGCGGCCGGGTCGGCGAATCGCTCAGCGCGCTGCGGATACTGCACGAGGTAGGCGTCGCCGCCGCCGGCCAACGCCGCCGCCAACACCCGGTAGCTCGCCGCGGTTCCGCCGGCGTGCGGGAAGATCACGGTGGCGCCGGCCGGTTGTCGCGCACCGCGCCCCGGGACGTGCTTGATCCACGCCGGGAATCCGGTCGCCGCCGTCAGCGTGGTGGTCATCGTGTCGATGCCCGCGTAGCGATCGAGGGCTCCGAACTCGCGGCGGCACGACTCACAACACCCCTCCGTAAATTAGTAAAGGCTGCCCTAACTTTTGTGGAGGCTACCCTACCGGCGGCATCGAAGACACGCCTACCCAACAGGGCCCGGCCTACCGCCGCGGGAACCGGCGAAGCCGAACGACCCTGTTCAACCCTCTTCTCCCGTGGCCACTCTAACGCAGATACGGAAAAATCACCGTTATTAATCCGCAGTTGCGGTTTTATGCCGAAACGGGGAGGATCGCTGCTCGTCCGGTCCGAGCACCGCGACCCTGGTCGCGACCACCGACCACCGGTGAGGGAGGACAGATGCCCGCTCCGATCTGGATGGCCTCGCCACCCGAGGTGCATTCGGCGTTGCTGAGCAGCGGCCCCGGGCCGGGCCCGTTGCTGGCCGCCGCCGGGGCGTGGACCGCGTTGAGCACCGAATACACCGCCACCGCCGAGGAGTTGACCACGCTGCTGGCGGCGGTGCAGGCCGGTGCCTGGCAGGGGCCGAGCGCCGAGGAGTATGTGGCCGCGCACCTGCCGTACCTGTCCTGGCTGACCGAGGCCGCCGCGAACAGCGCCGCGACGGCCGCCCAGCACGAGACGGTCGCCACCGCCTACAGCAGCGCGCTGGCCGGGATGCCGACGCTGGCGGAGTTGGCGGCCAACCACCTCACGCACGGGGTGCTGGTGGCCACGAACTTCTTCGGGATCAACACCATCCCGATCGCGGTCAACGAGGCCGACTATGCGCGGATGTGGGTCCAGGCCGCCGCCACGATGGGCGCGTATCAGACCGTCTCCGGCGCGGCGGTGGCCGCGGTGCCGCGCAGCGGCCCGGCGCCGACCGTGCTGAAATCCGACGCGAACCCGGCCGCGACCAACTCGTCGTCCAACATCTATCAGCAGCTGCTGCAGTTCTTGCAGAACCCGGTCGGGACCCTGCAAAAGATTCTCAGCGCGTTCGCGACCAATCCGGCTGCGGCGCTGACGACTTGGGGCCCGCTGCTGTTCGTCATCGGCTACAACGTGATCCCCTGGCCGCTGCCGTTCTATCTGGGGCCGGCCGCGGCGCTGGCGCTGCCCATCGCGATCGGGGTGGGGCTCAACCTGCTCGCCGAACGGGCCGGTCAGACGTCACCGCCGGCCGTCGCCGCCGAGCCCGGGGCGCCGGCCCCGGCGCCTTCGCTGGTCCGCACCCCCCAGCCCGGCTCGGCGCCCGGGGTCGCCACCCCGATTCCGGGCTCCTCGACGCCGGCCCCGGCGCCGAGC
>NZ_MLQM01000256.1:0-4775 GCF_001854525.1 Mycobacterium talmoniae | reverse complement strand
CCCGGCGGCTGCGGGGGATACCCCGCCGGCGGGCCGTAGCCCCCCGGCGGATAGTTGCCGGGATACTGCGGGGGCTGACTCATCACCGCTCCTCCGTGGCCGTGGGTGCCAGCACAACGTTACCGTTGGGCTCGGCCCCGACGAACGCAACGTGATCTGCCGGAAACCATCGACGGCGCGTTAGGTGCTGGCATCGGCGCCGGATTGCGCGCCCAGGATCGCGTTCGCGCTGACCGCAAGCGCCGCGGCGCGGTCCAGCAGGGACTCCTTGCGCATGGCCGGTGGGCGGTCGACCGCGATGCGCAGCGCGACCTGCAGCATCATTCCCATCCCCAGATAGAGGATTTCGTCGACCTCGGTGTCGGACAGGTGCGGATAGTGCTGCAGCAGCGCCAACCGGGCGAGGTGATGCAGGTGCCCCTCGATGGTGGGTAGCACATTGCTCTGAATCCCCAGCGGTAGGTCGTTGATCACCGCGCCCATCACGCCGCGGTGGTCCTCCAGGGCGTCGACCAGTGCGGACAGCACGTGTCGGGCGCCGACCACCGCATCCAGGGCCAAGCCCTCGGCCAGGGCAGCGACGAGCCGACGCATGATGTCGTCCTCGGTGCGGGCGCGCAGTGCGACGACGATCGCGTCCTTGTTATCGAAATAGCGGTAGACGGTGCCGATGCTCAAATGGGCGTGTTTGGCGATCTGGTTCGTCGACACAGCGTGATAGCCGTCCCGATCAAGAAGCTGAGCGGCCGCATCCAAAATTTCGTCGATGGTCTGTTGGGAGCGCTTCTGAATCGGAGTACTACGTCGTGACCTGGCCATATAGCAGTCACCTTCTTCTGCTGGAGCGCAGCCAAAAATGAGTAGAAGTCGAGTTCAACTCAATTTTAGGCTGGATGTGAGCTAGGGCACAACACCGGAGAGGGCGGCTGGGCCATGGTGTCGGTTGATGACGTGATTCGCAAGGTGAGTCCGTTCGATGCGGTGATCCGCTGGCTGGTGCCGCTGGACGGGCCGGTGCCGGACGTGTCGCCGCTGTGGGCGGAGCTGCGCCGACGCCCCACCGCCGTGTTGAATCCGATGGATCTGTTTTTCGAGATCCAGCGGCCGGAGTACTTCAGGAAGGCCCGGTTCGACGGACCGCTGGGGGACCCGGGCTGGTTCGGCCCGGACAGCGCCGCCTGGTACGTGCACACCCACACCCCGTCGGTGGTGGTCGGCATGATCAACACCGCGCTGATCGACATCTTGCACCAGGACATCCAGTACGCGGTCTATGACCATTCGAAGCTGGTCGGGCGCCGGCCCGACGGCACCGTGCGCTCGGGCACCTTTTCCAGCAGCGGCCTGGTGGTGCGTGCGGCACACACGTTTTCGTTCTTCACCGGGGTCGTCTATGGCTCCACCGAAACCGCAGAGTCGTTGTGCCAAACCGTCAAGGCCATGCACCACCGGGTCAAGGGGACCCGCCCCGACGGCAAGCCGTACGACGCCGACGACCCAGAGTTCTTCCGCTGGACCTACGCCACCGTGGTCGACGGGCTCGCCGGCGCGCACCAGCGCTATCACCCGCAACCGTTGCGCGGCACCGACCTGGACCAGTTTTACCGGGAGTACTCGCGGGTGGGCGAGGCGCTGGGCGGGATCGGCCTGCCGCAAAGCAAGGACGAATGCCGCCGGGTGCTGATCGAATCCCCGTCGGCGGCCGAGGTGGGGCTCAACGCCGACAACGGCAAGTATCTGCAGTTGCTGAACCCGCCGGGGATCACGCCGCTGCGCCCGGTCTATGACTTCGCCTACTGGGTGATCATGGATATGATGCCGCCGCCGGTGCAGCACGCGGTCGGCTTCCGGCAGCCGAATCCGTTGGTGCGCCAGGGCTATCGGCAGCTGGCCCGAGCCTTGCTGAACGCGCCGCGGATGCTGGGCGAGATCCGGGAGGTGCAGGCGGCGTGGCGCCGGGTCTCGGTGGCGCCGGCCCGGATTCCGGAACGGACCGCGTCGTGACCGTGATCGCGCCCGGTGGGCATCCCTACGACTACTACTACCGGCCGGGTATGCCGCTGCGTCCGCCGCCGCCGCGGCTGCAACCCGATCCCGCCTGGGCCGATCTGCCGGTGTTCGATGACTTCCGGCCGGCGGCGCCGACGCGCCGTCAACGCGACCTGCTGGAGTTGTTCATCGATCACTACTGGCAGGGCGATGCGTTGATGGACGCGGTGGTGGAGCGGTTCCGGGTGATCGGGGTGGCGCACGGTCGGCGACTGCTGGATCAGGCGCTGGCCCGCGGTATCGACAGCCTGGATGACCCGCCGCCCGAGCTGGTGGATCTGTTTGCCAGCCTGGACAATCCACCCGAGTGGCACGACGCGAAAGAGTGGGAGCGCGGCCGACGGCTGTGGGTCGACTGCTCGCTGGCCGGCAAGGTCGGGATGGTCATCCAGGACGCGATCGGGACCTTCGTCGGCGCCGAGGTGTCCTCGGCGACCGGAGCCACCAAACGCTTCGTCAACGCCCCGTTGGTGCGTAACGTGGAGACCGCCAAATGGTTCCACGACGCCACCAAGCCGGGTTTCCTCGACCGCTACGGCCCGGAGTTCCGGGAAACGGTGCGGGTGCGGCTCATGCACTCCCAGGTGCGGCAGGGGCTGCGGCGCTCCTGGGGCGACGAGCATTTCGGCTATCACGGCAACCCCATCTCGACCAGCCTCACCATGGGCGCCGCGGTGACGTTCGGTCTGCTGCCGATGCTGACCGACCACAACCACGGCCGGAAGCGGCACACCGCCGAGTTGGATCTGGTCATGCGGTACTGGTCGTATATCGCCTACGTTTTCGGTGTCGCGCCCGAGATCATCCCCACCACCGCCGCGGACGGCATCATGCTGGCGGACTACGCGACAGCCACCGCCGGCGGACCCACCGACTGGACGGCGCAGATGACCCGGGCGGCCTCGGACAACCTGGCGACGATCGCGGGCGTGCCCGGCATGCTCGCGCGCGCCGCGGTGAGCCCACTGGTCGGTGCGGTCGCCTACTACAGCGGTGATCCGCTGGCCCGCGCCTTGGTGTCGGCCACCCCCTACCGTGACGTGCCCATCCAGCCGTGGAAGACGCTGACCGGCCTGGCGGTTCACGCCTGCGTCAAGTCTCGGATGGTGCTGGATCGGGTGCCGGGGGCTGGGCTTCGGCGGGCCGTGCGCGCGGCGCGCGGCGATCCGTGGGAGTCGCTGGCGGTGCGCGCCGCCGAGCTGGCGGCCCGGCGCCGGGGGATCACCGGCACCCCTTACCGCCACCACGACGACACCCCCAACACCCCGGTCGGGTGCCCGGTGCGTGCTCCGTCGTAGCCGCTCCCCGTGGTATGTCTGAAACCGTGTCCGACGGTCTGTTCGACGTGCCCGGCGCCCCGCCCGTGCCCGCCGGCGACCGCGGCGTGCCGGCCGGCGCGCCGCTGGCGGTGCGGATGCGCCCGGCGTCGCTGGACGAGGTGGTCGGGCAGGACCACCTGCTGCAGGACGGCTCGCCGCTGCGCCGGCTGGTCGACGGCTCCGGCGCGGCCTCGGTCATCCTCTACGGCCCGCCCGGCACCGGCAAAACCACGCTGGCGTCGCTGATCTCGCAGGCCACCGGGCGTCGTTTCGAGGCGCTGTCCGCGCTGAGCGCCGGGGTCAAAGAGGTGCGCGCGGTGATCGACGTGGCCCGCCGCGCCGCCGCCCACGGTGAGCAGACCGTGCTGTTCATCGACGAGGTGCACCGGTTTTCCAAAACCCAGCAGGACGCGCTGCTGTCCGCGGTGGAGAACCGGGTGGTGCTGCTGGTCGCGGCCACCACCGAAAATCCGTCGTTCTCGGTGGTCGCGCCGCTGCTGTCGCGGTCGCTGATCCTGCAGCTGCGGCCGTTGGGCGCCGAGGACATCCGCACCGTCGTGCAGCGCGCCATCGACGACCCGCGCGGGCTGGGTGGCCGCGTCACCGTCGACCCCGAGGCCGTCGAGCTGCTGGTCCGGTTGGCCGCCGGGGACGCCCGCCGGGCGCTGACCGCCCTGGAGGTAGGCGCCGAAGCCGGCGACCAGGTCGGTGTCGAGACCATCGAGCAGTCGCTGGACAAGGCGGCGGTGCGCTATGACCGCGACGGCGACCAGCACTATGACGTCATCAGCGCGTTCATCAAATCGGTGCGCGGCTCCGACGTCGATGCCGCCCTGCACTACCTGGCCCGGATGCTGGTGGCGGGGGAGGACCCGCGGTTCATCGCGCGGCGGCTGATGATCTTGGCCAGCGAGGACATCGGCATGGCCGACCCGACCGCGCTGCCCACCGCGGTCGCCGCCGCGCAAACCGTGCAGCTGATCGGGCTGCCCGAGGCCCAGCTGACCCTCGCGCACGCCACCGTGCACCTGGCCACCGCACCCAAATCCAACGCCGTCACCACCGCGCTGGGCGCGGCGATGGCCGACATCAAGGCCGGCAAGGCCGGCCTGGTGCCGCCGCATCTGCGCGACGGCCACTACTCGGGGGCGCAGGCGCTGGGCAACGCGGTCGGCTACCGGTACTCCCACGACCACCCCGACGGTGTTGTGCCGCAACAGTATCCACCCGATGAGCTGGTCGGCGTGGACTACTACCAGCCCACCGGCCGGGGTGGCGAACGCGAGATCGGCGGCCGGCTGGAACGGCTGCGGGCGATCATCCGCCGGCGCCGCTAGCCCCCTTGCGCCGAGTGGGAAATCCACGACGCGACACTCCGGCGACGCGTCGTGGATTTCACTCTCGACG
>NZ_MLQM01000255.1:0-4815 GCF_001854525.1 Mycobacterium talmoniae | reverse complement strand
GGCCGGGGCGCACCGCGATCCAGCGGAAGCCGGTCGGCAGTTGTGTCCGCGGGGGCTGCCCGGACGGGCCCCACCGCGGGTCCACCGGCTGCGCATCCGTCCGCGGCGCGAGCAACGCACCGCGACACCGGGGGCACCAGCTGCGCTGTCGATCGCGCACGTTCCACCGCGTGCCGCACTGGGAGCACACTTGGATCACCGCACCAGGGTAGCCGGGGTGCGGCCGGACCGGAGGTCAGACGGTGCCGGGACGCCCGTCGTCGGTGATCACCGGCCGCCCGGCGGCGGCCCAGGCCAACATCCCGCCGCTGACGTTGACGGCCGGGTAGCCGTTGGCGTGCAGAAACTGGGCGACCCGCTGGGACCGGCCGCCGACATGGCAGATGACGTACAACTGGCCGTCACGGTCCAGCTCGTCGAGGCGCGACGGCACCTCACCCATCGGGATGTGCAGGGCGTCGGGGGCGTGGCCGCGCTGCCATTCGTCGTGCTCGCGGACATCCAGCAAGGTTGCTGCCGGCGCCTGGAAGCTTTGCGGCAAGCCGGTGACATCGGCCTGCGTGACGCCCGCACCATCGTCCATGGGTTCGATCTTGGCATGCGGCCGTCGCACGTGCACGATCGCGGCGAACCAGCTACTTAGCGGTATCCACAGTTTCCACAGGTTTATCCACAACGCGGCCGTCGACCGGACCGGGCGATGAGCGCGGATTCTGTGGCCATGCTGAGGTCCGACTGTGGATAACGGAACGGTATCGAAGCGCTTCGGTCAACAGCCCGTCGGCCGTCGAGCGAAATGTATTGGCCCGCTAAGCATCCGCATCGTCGAACACATGGTCGCAGACCCTCGGCCACCGGCCGGGCACCGCGATTTTCCTTGTCGTGCGGCGCGCGCTATCATCGCGGACACACGAAGCAGTTGTGATTCATCTCACTGAGAGCGAGTTATGCGTGCAGGTCAAGGTGGCATGATGGCGGCACAGCCGATTGGTCCGCGGTCCGCTGCGTCGTCGGGGCACTGGCCGCTGGGGTCGCCGACCTACAACCACTCGTACCTGCTGGCTGGTTTGCGCGCCGGTTTGATCGCGCTCGTGTTACTGGCGATTTTCGCCATCATCGTTTTGTTCTGAACCCGCCCCGAGCGGGTAGCCACCTAACGCACCCGTTGTTGCGGTGCGCGCGGCCATGGAGCAATGTTGACCGCGTACAGCCCGACGCGGACCGCTGCGAGCGGAACGTCAGGAGCAGGCCCACCAACGATTGAAGGAAGGAATCTCGTGGCTGACTACACCTTGCCGGATTTGGACTGGGACTACGGAGCCCTCGAGCCGCACATCTCCGGTCAGATCAACGAGCTTCACCACAGCAAGCACCACGCCGCCTACGTCAAGGGCGCCAACGATGCCCTCGCCAAACTGGAGGAGGCGCGCGCCAAGGACGACCATTCCGCGATCCTGCTGAACGAGAAGAACCTGGCCTTCCACCTCGGCGGCCACGTCAACCACACCATCTGGTGGAAGAACCTGTCGCCGAACGGTGGCGACAAACCCACCGGTGATCTCGCCGCCGCCATCGACGACGCATTCGGGTCGTTCGACAAGTTCCGGGCGCAGTTCACCGCGGCCGCCAACGGGTTGCAGGGGTCCGGCTGGGCGGTGCTCGGTTACGACAGCCTCGGCGACAAGCTGCTCACCTTCCAGCTGTATGACCAGCAGGCCAACGTTCCGCTCGGCATCATTCCGCTGCTGCAGGTCGACATGTGGGAGCACGCCTTTTACCTGCAGTACAAAAACGTCAAAGCCGACTACGTCAAGGCGTTCTGGAATGTCGTGAACTGGGCAGATGTCCAGGACCGGTACGCCGCCGCGACGTCGAAGACCAAGGGGCTGCTGTTCGGCTGAGCCCGTTCGTTTGAAGCCTGGCTGGGGCGCCGCGCGAACCGCGCGGCGCCCCGCCTGTTTCCCGGGCCCAATGCCCGTCGTGTCTGCTTGCACGCCCCCGATCCGCGGCGCATGCTGGATAAACAGACCCACTGGGTGTCGCGGAGGACCAATGGAAACTGGGTCAGGCCGGGCGATTGAGATAGCGCCATTTCATTCCCACGGTGCCTTAAAAGGCTTCGTGATTTTTGGTCGCTGGCCGGACTCCACGAAGGAATGGGCGCAGCTGCTGATCGTGGCCGTCCGGGTGGCGTCATTGCCGGGATTGCTCTCCACCACAACGGTATTCGGCGCTCGCGAGGAGTTGCCCGAGTCTCCGCCGCCCGACACGGTCGGGCTGGTGCTCGCCGAGGGCACCGTGGTGGGTGAATCCGCCATTGCGCCAGGGCATTTCGCTGAGCATCAGCCGCCCGCGCTGCTGATGCTGCACCCCCCGTCGGAAACCACCCCGTCCCTACCCGAGTGTTACGGTGCGGCGTCGGGATGTGTGCTGCTGCCCGGACTTCCGCACCTGGGCCTTGAGCACCGGGCGGCCTGGGTGGAGGCCGAAGCAGACGGCACCGTGACCTCGATGGTGAGCCGGGTGGGTGTCGATCCGATCAGCCATCCCGATACCGCGATTCTGGCCATGCTCCTTGCCGCATAGCGGCTTTCGTCGTTGCGGCCGGCATGGCCGCCGGTGTCGTCAACCCGGCGCCGGCTGCCGAGCGCCCTGAGGTACGCCGCGCACCGACACCGGGGCGCGCGGGCGGTTGGGCGGCGGACACGACCGGAATCCGGTATCGCAGCAAAGGCTGGTTTCGGTGCGGCGAACATTCCCGGTTGGTTGCCCGATGAGGCCCCTATCCAGCGCTGGTCGGCCAACTAGTTCTCGGCGGCCGACCGCGTTCCCGTCGCAGCGCCACGATTCTCTTGGTGCAGCTTGTATATATCGTGTTTGCGCCGGTCGGCATTCTCGCCGCGGGCGGGCGCCGATCCGCAGGACCGTTTCGCAGAATTCTTTCCTGGTTTGCACTTGGTTGGGGCCACAACTCTCGCTACGATGAGCAGCAAATACATGCTTGGATTCCTCTGCTCTTGTTCTTCGAACCCCTTTGGAGGTCATATCGATGAGCACGACGTTCGCCGCCCGCCTGAACCGCCTCTTTGACACGGTGTATCCGCCGGGGCGCGGCCCGCATACATCGGCGGAGGTGATCGCAGCGCTTAAGGCCGAGGGCATCACGATGTCGGCCCCCTACCTGTCGCAGCTGCGTTCGGGCAACCGCACCAACCCCTCGACGGCCACCATGGCCGCATTGGCGAACTTCTTCCGCATCAAACCGGCGTATTTCACCGACGACGAGTACTACGAAAAGCTCGATAAAGAGTTGGCCTGGCTCGACAGCATGCGCGACGAGGGGGTGCGCCGCATCGCGACCCGGGCCATCGGGCTGTCGCCGGAGGCGCAGCAGGACATCGTGGCCAAAGTCGACGAGTTGCGCCGCAAAGAGCACCTCGACGCGTAGTCCGCGCCGGCGCCGCGTCGACCTGACGGCGTGTCGTGGGCGCGCTGCGATTAGGGTGGGCTCGATCCACGGCCACGCAGCGTCGACGAGATACCGGGGAGGCAGCCGGGATGGGCCTGTTCAAGCGAAAGAGTCGCGCGACCCGTCGCGCTGAGGCGCGGGCGCTCAAGGCCCGTGCCAAACTGGAAGCCAAGCTGGCCGCGAAAAATGAGGCGCGGCGACACAAGGCCGCCCAGCGCGCCGAGACCAAGGCGCTCAAGGCGCAACTGAAGGCGCAGCGGGACAGCGACCGGGCCGCGCTGAAAGTCGCCGAGCATCAACTCAAGACCGCGCGTGAGGGAAAAGTGCTGTCGCCGACCCGGATCCGCCGGGTGCTGACGGTGTCTCGGTTGCTCGCCCCGATCGTGGTCCCGGTGGTTTACCGGGCCGCGATGGCCGCCCGCGGGCTGCTCGATGAGCGGCGGGCCGACCGGCTCGGGGTCCCGCTGGCCCAGATCGGCCAGTTCTCCGGGCACGGGGCGCGGTTGTCGGCCCGCATCGCCGGGGCCGAGAAAACGCTGCAGCTGGTGCAGAACAAGAACCCCAAGGACGCGGAGACCAAACAGTTCGCGGCCGCGATCACCGAACGGCTGACCGACCTGTCCGCTGCCGTCACCGCCGCGGAGAACATGCCGTCGGCGCGGCGCCGGGCGGCGCACGCCGCGATCGCCGAACAACTCGACGGCATCGACGCGGACCTGATGGCGCGGCTGGGACTGGGCTGACGCCATGCACCGCCGGCTGAAGCTGCGCGCGCCCCGGCGGGTCGCGGCCCTCGGCGCGGCCACCGCCACCCTGTGCCTGGGGTCGGCGATCGGGGTCGCGCCGGCCGGGGCGCACGTGCATGTCAGCAGCCCCGGTGCGGTGCGCGCCAGCACCGCGATGCTGACCTTCGAGGTGCCCAACGAATCCGAAACCGGCTCTGCCACAACCGAGCTCGTCGTCACCCTGCCCGACGTGGCGTCGGCGCGCACCGAGACCGTGCCCGGCTGGACGGCCAAGCTGGACCGCGACACCGCCGCGGGCACGGTCCGCTCGGTGACCTGGACCGCGGCCCCCGGCGGCGGGATTGGGGCCGACCAATTCGGCTTGTTCCGGATCTCGGTGAAGTTGCCCGACGCCGACACCGTCAGCTTCGCTGCCACCCAGAAGTACGCCGACGGCACCGAGGTGCACTGGGATCAACCGCCGCTGCCCGACGGCGGCGAACCCGACCACCCGGCGCCCATGCTGATGCTCGCGCGGGCACCGGGAACCGCCGCACCGGAGACGCAGGTGCCGGTCGTCGCCGCCAACCGGGCTCAGAGCGCGGACCCGTCGGATAACGC
>NZ_MLQM01000254.1:0-4846 GCF_001854525.1 Mycobacterium talmoniae | reverse complement strand
CAGCACCACCCGGCGCATCTGCCCGCCGCTGAGCTGGTCGATGCGCCGCTGGGCCAGCGCGGCGTCCAGGCCGACCACGGCCAGCGCGGCGGTCACCCGGTCCTGGTCGTCGGGCGAAAACCCTGCCGCCGACGCGACTTCCAGCCCGACGTGGCTGCGCATCAACTGCAGCCGGGCCGCCTGGAACGACAACGCGACCGCACCGACCTGCTCGTGCATCGGGCGGCCGCCGAGCAGGCAGCTGCCGGTGGTGGGCACCGTCAACCCGGCCATGATCCAGGCCAGCGTGGACTTGCCGGATCCGTTGCCGCCGTGGATCAGCAGCCCGTCGCCGGTGTGCACCTCGAAGCTGATGTCGCGCAGCGCGGCCTTGGCCCACGGTGTGCCGCTGGCGTATTCGTGGCCCACCCCGCGCAGTTCGATCACCGGCGCCGCGTCCCGGTGGCCGCCCGCCGCGGTGGCCGCCGGCGCGGCGGCGGCACCGACCAGTTCGACGACCCCGGCGTTATCGCGGGAGTCGCTGAGGTTGATGGTGCGGTCGGCGATGTCGGCCTCGGTGTTGTAGTGCGTGATGTGCACCAGGGTGGTCTGGTGCCGGTTCCGCAGCCCGGACAGCACCCGCAGCAGCACCTCGCGACCCTGCTGGTCGACCATGCTGGTGACCTCGTCGGCGATCAGCAGCGCCGGTTCGCGCGCCATCGCCGCGGCCACCGCCAGCCGCTGCAGCTCACCGCCGGACAGCCCGCCGGTGTCGCGTTCGGCGAAGCCGTCCAACCCGACTTCGCCGAGCAGCCGGTCGATGTCGGTGCTGGTGCCCGGCGGCAGCCCCCACACCACGTCGTCGGCGACCCGGGTGCCCAGCACCTGGCTTTCCGGGTGCTGCATGACGACCGCGGTGCCGCCCAGCCGGCCCAACCCGACCGCGCCGGGCCGGTCCAGCCGGCCCGCCGTCGGCTCCCGGCCGGCCAGCAGCAGCATCAACGTGGTTTTGCCGGAGCCGTTGGCGCCGGTGACCGCGAGGTGTTCGCCGGCGTGCACGTCGAGGCTGACCGTCGACAGCGCGTCGTGGTCGGTGTGCGGGTAGCGGAACCGCACCCGGTCCAACCGCACCGGCACCGGCTGCACCGGCCCGCGATCCGGCGGGGTGTCCAGCTTGTGCACATCGGGCACACCGCGCAGCCGCTCCAGCACCCGGGACAGCGCCCACCACCCGATCAGCGAGACGATCATGATCATGATCACGGTGTGGACGAGGATCAGCCACGGCCAGTACTGCAGCGCCAGCGCGAAAAAGCCGCGCAGCTGGTCGCCGAACGCCCCGACATCCGGCACACCCGGGATCCCCGCGAGAACGGCGGCGCCGCGTTCGATCACCTTGGCCAGGCCGTCGACGTTGGCGGTGATGGTGTCGAAGATCAAGTGCCGCAACCGGGCCAGCACCACCAGGGAGGCCACGTTGAGGGCGCCGATCACCAGGCCGGCGACAAAGGAGGCGGCCAGCACGGTCGGTGTTCCGCGGCGTCGGCGTTTGACGACGCCGGTCAGCCCGCCGATATAGACGCAGTTGATCACCGCCATGAAGCCGCCGGCCCCGGCGATCAAAAACGCGATGGTGCCGGCGGCCACCGTGGCCGCGAACAGCACCCGGATCCGGTAGCGGTAGGCCAGCAACCCCATCGGAACCGTGCCCAGCAGCGCGATGCCCGCCGCGAACGGCACGACGACCGCGATGATTGCCGTGGCCGCGCACAGCGCGGCCATCACCGAGGCCTGCGCGAGTTCGCCGGGTTGCAGCGACCGAACCCGGGGCATAGGGGTCGGCGAGCCGGTCGCGGTCATTTCATCGATTCTGCCAGCCGCCGCGCCACGACCCACCTTGGTCTAGTTAGCAAATCTATGTAATATGGATTCATGTCGTCATCTTCTGCCGCGGACACTACGGCCAGCCTGGGCGCCGATTTGCTCAGCGTGGTCGCGCGGCTCAACCGGCTGGCTAACCAGCGGGTGCAATTGCCGCTGCCGGGGGCCCAAGCCCGGTTACTGTCCACCATCGAAGCCCTGGGCGAGGCCCGGATCTGCGATCTGGCCGCGGTGGATCACTGCTCCCAGCCGACGATGACCACCCAGGTGCGCCGGTTGGAGGACGCCGGGCTGGTGACCCGCAGCGGCGACCCCGGCGACGCCCGCGCGGTGCTGATCGCCATCACCGCCGAGGGCATGCGCACCCTGGAGCGGGTCCGCGGCGACCGCGCGGCCGCCATCGATCCGCAACTGGCGCGGCTGGCCCCCGAGGAGCGTCAAATCCTCACCGACGCGCTCGACGTGTTGCGCCGGTTCCTGGAAAACGCCGCGCCGCCTCCACGTACCGCCTGATCACCGGCGGTAGGGTGGCGCCGTCGCAGCGGCGACGGTACGAAGGATCTCAGGATCAAACCCGGACGTCCGGGGGACGCCCATAACCGTGAGGCGCGCCACGTCGATGTTTCCCTATGATCAGCCACCCACGCTGCCGGCCATGCCGACCGCCGGGTCGCGGACCGGTGGATTCAAGATCGGTCGCCGCGACGACTGCGACATCGTGGTGCGCGACCCGCTGGTGTCGCGGATCCACGCCACCCTGATCCCGACGCCGGCCGGACCGGAGATCGTCGACAACATCAGCATCAACGGCACGTTCGTCAATGGCCGCCCCGTCCAGCGGGCGATGCTGCGCGACGGCGACGTCGTGACCCTGGGCAACAGCGACTTCACCGTCGCCGGCGGCACCCTGGCGCCCCGGTCGGTCGCCCCGGGCAGCGGCGGCGTGCAGGCCGAGCGGCTGCGGCTGACCATCGACGGGCACCAGTTGTTGAGCGACGTGTCGTTCACCGCGCGCCCGGGCACCCTGACCGCGGTCATCGGGCCGTCCGGGGCGGGCAAGTCCACCCTGATCAAACTGCTGGGCGGGGTGGAGCGGCCCAGCATGGGCCGGGTCACCTTTGACGGCCACGACATCCACGCCGAGTACGCCTCGATGCGGTCCCGGATCGGGGTGGTGCCCCAAGACGACGTCGTGCACCGGCAGCTCACCGTGGAACAGGCCCTCGGGTATGCCGCCGAGCTGCGGCTGCCGCCGGACAGCACCGCCGCCGACCGCCGCCAGGTGGTGGCCGAGGTCATCGACGAGCTGGAGCTGACCGCGCACCGCAACACCCGGGTCGACAAGCTGTCCGGTGGGCAACGCAAACGCGCCTCGGTGGCCATGGAGCTGCTCACCGGCCCATCGCTGCTGATCCTCGACGAGCCGACGTCGGGGCTGGATCCCGCGCTGGACCGCCAGGTGATGTCGATGTTGCGCCGGCTGGCCGACGCCGGCCGCGTCGTGGTGGTGGTGACGCATTCGCTGACCTACCTGCGGATGTGCGATCAGGTGCTGCTGCTGGCGCCCGGCGGCAAAACCGCGTTCGCCGGTCCCCCGCACGCGATCGACGCGGCGATGGGCAGCAGCGACTGGGCCGACATCTTCGCGTTCGTCAGCGCCGACCCCGACGCCGCCCACTACCGGTACTTGACCGGTGAGCAGCGGACGCCGCCACCCCCGCCGGCGGCGTCCGTCGAGCCGGCCGGCCGTCCCGCCCGCATCCGGCGGTGGCGGCAGATCTGGAGCCTGACCCGGCGCCAGGTCCGGCTCATCGTCGCCGACCGCGGCTACTTCGCGTTCCTGGCCGTGTTGCCGTTCATCCTCGGGGCGCTGACGCTGACGGTGCCCGGCGGCACCGGCTTCGGCCCGGCCAACCCGCGCGGCGACACCCCCGACGAGGCCTCCGAGCTGCTGCTGGTGCTGCTGGTCGCGGCGGTGTTCATGGGTACCGCGTTGACGATCCGGGACCTGGTGGGCGAACGCGCCATCTTCCGGCGCGAGCAGTCCGTCGGGCTGTCGGCGTCGGCGTACCTGGGCGCCAAGGTCCTCGTGTACAGCCTGGCCGCGCTGATTCAGACCGCGATCCTGACCGCCATCGTGGTGCTCGGCAAGGGCCCGCCGAAACGCGGGGCCGACGTGCTCGGCAGCCCCGTCGTCGAACTGTTCCTCGCGCTGGCCGTCACCGCGATCGTGTCGGCGCTGATCGGGCTGGCGCTGTCGTCGCTGGCCAAGTCCACCGAGCAGATCCTGCCGATGCTGGTGGTGGCGATCATGGTGTCGCTGGTGTTCTCCGGCGGAATGTTCCCGCTGGGCGGCCGGGCCGGGCTCGACCAGCTGTCCTGGTATCTGCCGTCGCGGTGGGGGTTTGCGGCCGCCGCGTCCACCGTGGACCTGATGTCGGTGGATCCGGTGTCCCCGCACGATCAGCTGTGGACCCACTCGGCGCGCTGGTGGGTGGCCGATATGACGATCCTGGTCATCCTCGGCGCGGTGTGGACCGCGTTGGTGCGCTGGCGGTTGCGCCTACCCAGCCATCGCTGACGCGGCGCGTTACCGTAGGACGGGCACGAAAGGTGGTGGCCATGCCGAGCGAGGCGTCCGCCGCCCAGCTGACGGTCTGGGTCGGATCCGCGAAGTACGCCTTTTCCCCCGGCCCCGACGTCACGGTGGGCCTCGATCCCCGCTGCGACATCCGCCTCGACGGCCCGGACACGGCGATCTCGCCGATCCACCTGGTGCTGCGGTGCGACGACGGCCAGTGGGTGGCCATCGACAGCAGCCGCGACGGGATCTACCGCGACGGTGTGCGCGTGCCCACGGTCACCGTCGCCGACGGCCAGGCCATCACCCTCGGCGACCCGGTGCACGGGCCGCGGCTGGTGTTCCGGGTCAGCGCCCCCGCCCAAGCCCCGCTGCCGCCCTCGGAGCTGCCCACCGGCCCGATCC
>NZ_MLQM01000253.1:0-4859 GCF_001854525.1 Mycobacterium talmoniae | reverse complement strand
CGTCGAACCGCAGCCCGGTGCCGGGGCGGGGGATGGTGACCGCGCCGGTGGCCTCCGCCATGCCGTAGGACGGGCAGGCGGCGCCGGCGGCGAAACCGAATCTGGCGAGCTCGGTGGTGAACCGGTCCAGCCCGGCGCAGTCGATCGGCTCACCGCCGTTGATGGCCACCCGCACCCGGCTCAGGTCGACGTCGGGCACCCGGCGGGCGTACCTGCCGATCACGTTGTAGGCGAAGTTGGGGGCCGCGGTCAGGGTCGCGGCGCTGTCGTGCAGCCAGTGCAGCCAGCGGAACGGGGACGCGGCGAACGCCGCGGTGGGCGCCAACCACAGCGGGACCCCGGCCAGCGCCGCCGTCAGCAGGAACGTCAGCCCCATGTCGTGGTAGAGCGGCAGCCAGGAACACCCGGTATCGGCCGCCGGGTCGACGCCGAGGCGCTCGATCACCCCGGTGAGATTGCTCAGCACCGCCGCCGGGGACAGCTGCGCGGTGCGCGGCGTGCCGGTGGATCCGGCGGTGCCCTGCAGCACCGCCGGGACCTCAGATGTGGCCGGTGTCAACGTGGTCGAGCGCGGCCGCGACGCGGCGTCGGCGACGTCGAGCACCGCGGGCGCCGCCTCCTGGGCCCGCAGCAACTCCAGCACCGAGCCGTGGCTGAACACGGTGCGCACCCCGATCCGGCTGAACCGGGACAACGTCGCCCGCGCCCACTGGTGCGGGTCGGCGCCGCGCACCGGACCCGGCAGGATCGACACGCTCTGCCCGGCCAGCCCCGCGCCGACAAGGGCGGCGACGACATCGACGGTCGGCTCGCCGACCAGGCCGACCGCGCCGGGTTCGTCCTCGGCGAGGATGCGGGCGGCGACGCTTTCGGCGCGGGCGTGCACCTGCGGCCACGGGTGCCGCTGCCAGGTGCCGGTGTCGCGGTCCAGGACCACCAGGTCGTGCGGTGAGGTCGTCATCGCCCGGCTCAGGGCGGCGGCCAGCACACTCACTGGGCGGCCGGCACTTTGGCCAGAATCGCCGCCTCGAGTTCGGCGACGGTGTCGCAGGTCAGCAGGTCCTCTTCGGATAGCACCGCGCCCAACTTGTCCTCGATCGCCACCATGCCGACCGCGAACGCCACCGAATCCAAACCGACGTCGTCGACCAGCCGTGACTGCGGGGTCACCCGGCTGATGTCGATGTTCAAGTCGTCGCGCAGGATCTCTTTGAGGGCGGCGCTCACCGCGGCGGGGGTTGACGGATTCATGGCGCCCGAGGCTACACGGTCAAGTAAAGCTAGGCTAGCCTTACGTTCCGGGGCTCACAGCTGCCCGGCGAGCCACTGTCCGAGCCACGCCGCGGCCACTCCCAAACCGACGCTGGCGACCAGATTGGCTGCCGCCGGCCAGATCTGGCGCTCCTCACCCAGCCGTTCGGTTTCCAGCATCCAGGTGGAGAACGTGGTGTAGGAGCCGACCAGTGCGGTGCCGGCCAGCAGCGCGGCGTGCGGGCTGAGCGCCAGGCCGCTGATCAAACCGAGCAGCGCCGCGCCACTGAGATTGACCGTGAGGGTGCCGAACGGAAACGAGCGGGCCGCGCGGCGGGCCACCGCGCGGTCCACCATGAACCGCAGCACCGCACCCACGCCGCCGAGCAGCAGCACCCCGACCCACAGCAGCACCGGCGCGGCCGCCGACGCGGTCATGAGCGCACCCGGACGCGGCGCACCAGCGCGGTGGCCAAATAGACCGCCAGCAACCCCAGCGCGACGCTGGCGGCGGTATAGCCGGCGGCCAGCCCGTAGGCGCCGTGGTCCAGCATCCGCAGCGTCTCGACCTGCATGGTCGAGAACGTCGTCAGCCCGCCGCACAGCCCGGTGCCCAGCAGCGGGCGGCGGTAACTGGTCACCGGCAGCCGCTCCAGCAACCGGGTGGTGAAATAGCCCAGCAGGAACGCGCCGACGATGTTGACGACGAACGTCGGCCACGGCCAGTGGCCGGCGTCGGGGGCCGCGACGGTGTCCAGCAGCGCGCGGGCGGTGGCCCCCAGCGCGCCTCCGGCGAAAACCGCCGCCACCTCACGGTTGTCATGGCCCAGCACGTCAGGCAACGTATCGCGGCATCGCCGCATCGGGGAAGCGGCGCACCGGCGCCAACACCGGCACAATGGGGAGCCATGGTGGCCCACCCGCGCGCCGGTCAACCGGCCCAGCCCGACGACCTGGTCGACCTGCCCCATCTGCTGACGGCGTATTACGCCGTGCATCCGGACCCCGACGACGTCGCGCAGCAGGTGGTGTTCGGCACCTCGGGGCATCGCGGCAGCGCGCTGGACGGCGCTTTCAACGAGGACCACATCCTGGCCACCACCCAGGCCATCGTGGAGTACCGGGCCGGGCAGGGCATCACCGGGCCGCTGTTCCTCGGCCGCGACACGCACGGGCTGTCCGAGCCCGCCTGGGTGTCGGCGGTGGAGGTGCTGGCCGCCAACGACGTTGTTGCCGTGATCGATTCCCGCGACCGGTATACCCCGACCCCGGCGGTCAGCCACGCCATCGTGACCCACAACCGCGGGCGCACCGAGGGGTTGGCCGACGGCATCGTCGTCACCCCGTCGCACAACCCGCCACGCGACGGCGGCTTCAAGTACAACCCGCCGCACGGCGGACCGGCCGACGCCGACGCCACCAGCGCGATCGCCCAGCGCGCCAACGAGATCCTGCGCGACGGGCTGGCCGCGGTGAAACGGGTGCCGTGGGCCCGCGCCCGGGCGAGCGCATACCGCCACGACTATTTGGCGGCCTATGTCGACGACCTGCCGAACGTGGTCGATATCGACGCCATCCGAGCGGCTGGGGTGCGGATCGGCGCCGACCCGCTGGGCGGGGCCAGTGTGGACTACTGGGGCGAGATCGCCGAGCGGCACCGCCTGGAGCTGACCGTGGTCAACCCGCTGGTCGACGCGACGTGGCGGTTCATGACGCTCGACACCGACGGCCAGATCCGGATGGACTGCAGCTCACCGGACGCCATGGCTGGGCTCATTGGCACGATGGCCGCCAAGCCGGACCACTACCAGATCGCCACCGGCAACGACGCCGACGCCGACCGGCACGGCATCGTCACCCCCGACGTCGGCCTGCTGAACCCGAACCACTACCTGGCGGTGGCGATCGACTACCTGTTCACCCACCGGCCGTCGTGGCCGACCGACATCGCGGTGGGTAAAACCGTGGTCAGCTCCTCGATCATCGACCGGGTGGTCGACGGCATCGGCCGGCGGCTGGTGGAGGTGCCGGTCGGGTTCAAATGGTTCGTCGACGGATTGCGCGGCGGTGCAATTGGTTTCGGCGGCGAGGAATCGGCGGGCGCCGCGTTCCTGCGCCGCGACGGATCGGTGTGGACCACCGACAAGGACGGCATCATCTTGGCGCTGCTGGCCGCGGAGATCCTCGCCGTCACCGGCTGCACCCCGTCGCAACGCTATGCGCAGTTGGCCGACCACTACGGCGCGCCGAGCTATGCGCGCATCGACGCGCCGGCCGATCGCGAGCAGAAGGCCCGGCTGGCCCAGCTGTCCGCCGATCAGGTCAACGCCACCGAACTGGCCGGTGAGCCGATCACCGCGAAACTGACCGCCGCCCCCGGCAACGACGCCCCGCTGGGCGGGCTGAAGGTGACCACCGCCAACGCGTGGTTCGCCGCCCGCCCGTCGGGCACCGAGGACGTCTACAAGATCTATGCCGAATCCTTCCGCGGTCCGAAGCATTTGGCGCAGGTGCAAGAAACCGCGCAGGAATTGGTGAACACCGTCATCGGGGTTTAGTCACCCTGCGTCAGCTGACTCACCCGCTGTGGCGAGACACCAAGGAGTTCGGCGACGTCGCGTACGGGCACACCGGCGCTGGTGAGCGTGCGGGCGTAGTCGGCCGCGTGGCGTTGTGCATTTGCCGCCGCGCGGGCCGCCGCATCCTTTTCGGCGATCAGTTCGCGCGAGCGAATTGCGACGTCACCTAGCTGTGGCACGGTGATGCTGACGATGCACACGCTGACGTCGGCCAGAGCCGTGCCTGTGCTGAGCGCGATGAGTTCGCGTGCCATCAATTCGGCTTCGCCAAGCCGACGGGCCTGCGTGAGTTCGTCGATCTCGGGCACGTGGACCATCCACCACCGGCCGTCACGCTCGAGTTCAACCTTGTACGCGTGCTTTGTCATTGACGCCCTTCCCTTTCGGCAATCATAGTCCACCTGGCTAGACGGTTTCTAGTAAAGGAAGATGGACAGAAGCCGCGCGCGTCGGCGACGGATTTTTGGACGTCATGTCAGCAGAATGCCGCAGACCACCGACAACGGCCGATGCGCGCTTTACGCTCGGCTGATGGTCACCCTGGACCGTCTGGTCAACGTGCTGGGCAGCTACGGCGTCCGGCTGCGGTTCTGTTCGGTGCCGCGCTCGACGGAACTGAGCAGCGTGGTCATGCACGAGGCCGCCGAGCGGGCCGTGGTCGGCGATGTCTTGCTGGCCGTGGGCGCGCGCTCGGTCAAAGAAGCGGTGCGCTGGGCGGTGTCGGTGCGGGCCGTGGTGGTGCTGGTGCGCGGCGACGACGACACCACCGCGTTCGTCGGCGAGGGCGAGTCGATCGCCGTCATGGAAGTCGACCCGGCGGTGTCCTGGAGTGAACTGGCCGCCGTGGTCTACGGCCTGGTGCTCGAGGGCCGTGAAACCGAATCCGGCCGCGGCCCCACCGACCTGTTCGCGCTGGCCGACAGCCTCGCCGACGCCGTCGGCGGCGCGGTCACCATCGAAGACGAACTGTGCCGGGTGCTGGCCTATTCGCGGCGCCAGCAGCACGCCGACCCGGCCCGTGCCGCCACC
>NZ_MLQM01000252.1:0-4887 GCF_001854525.1 Mycobacterium talmoniae | reverse complement strand
AGACATTCGTCACCGCGGCGCAGCGCTGCGGGTTTCCGTGGCTGCCCGACCTCAACGATGTGGCAACGGAATCGGGAATGCCGACCGGGGTTGGTGCGGTGCCGCTCAACATCGTCGACGGGGTGCGCACCGGGCCGGGCGTCGGCTATCTGCTGCCGGCACTGGGCCGGCCCAACCTGACCCTGCTGGACCGCACCCGAGCGGTGCGGGTGCGCATCTCGGCGGGACGTGCGGTGGGGGTCGACACGCTCGGTCCGGACGGGCCGCTGGCCCTGACCGCAGACCGAATCGTGTTGTGTGCCGGCGCGATTGAGTCCGCTCACCTGCTGATGCTGTCCGGGGTGGGCGATGAGGCCATGTTGCGTGCCGCCGGCGTGGACGTGGCGGCGCCGCTGCCGGTCGGGACCGGCTGCGTCGACCACCCGGAATGGGTGATGCCGGTGGACTGGCCGGTGGCCGCCGACCGGCCGGTGATCGAGGTGGTGTTGAGCACCGCTGACGATCTCGAAATCCGACCCTATACCGGCGGATTCATCGCGATGGTGGGCGACGTCGCGACCGGCCACGTCGATTGGCCGCACATCGGGGTCGCGCTGATGCAGCCCCGCGCCCGCGGTCGGCTGACGCTGGCCTCCGCCGACCCGGCGGCGCCGCCGCACATCGAGCACCGCTACGACAGCGCACCGCACGACGTCGCGGCACTGCGCCGCGGCGTCGAATTGGTGCGGGAACTGACCGCCGGCGTCGTCGAGTTGGGCCCGCCGATCTGGGCCACCTCGCAGCACCTGTGCGCCACCGCACCGATGGGCACCGAATCCGACGAGCGGGCCGTCGTCGACCACCGGTGCCGGGTCCGCGGGATCGACGGTCTGTGGGTGGTGGACGGGTCGGTGCTGCCGGGCATCCCCAGCCGGGGTCCGCACGCGACGATCGTCATGCTCGCCCACCGGGCCGCCGAGTTCATTCGGTGAGCGTGCGTGTTCCCGGCCGACACGCCGAGCGTGCGGCCGGGCACACGCACGCTCACCCAGTCAGTGCCGGCGCCGGGAGGTCAGCCAGCGCACCGGCCGCAGCTGCTGCCCGTCGCGGCCGGGGGCCCAGGCACCGATCACCAGTGCCGCCACCGCGATGATGATCGCCATCGTCCATGTCGAATATTGCACCGCGGTCAGGAATGCGGATTTCGCCTGCTCGGCCAGCGGTGCACCGTACGGGCCGAGCTGGGTGGAGATCCGGAGGGCCTCGGCCAGCGAATGGTGGGCGGAATCGCGCAGTGTCTCGGGAAACGCGGACAGCTGGGATGACAGCGCGCGGCCATACTGGGTGGCCAGGATGGAGCCGGCGACGGCAATGCCCAGTGCGGCGCCGACTTCCCGGGTGGTGTCGTTGACGGCTGAGGCCACACCCTGCTTGTCGTCGGGTGTGGCGGTCATGATCGCCGAGGTGGGCGGGGCCGTGCATAACCCGATACCGGTGCTCATCACCAAAAGTGGCCAGGCCAGATGCCAGTAGGGGGAGTCGATTTCGAGTGCACGCAAACAAATGAAGCCGGTCGATATCAACAACAGCCCGACGAACAGTGTCAGGCGCAGTCCGAGCCGGGGGACATACCACGGTGACAGCGCCGACAGCGTGAGCACCGGTGCCATCAGGGGGCTCAACGCGACGGCGGTCTTGAGGGCGCTGTAGCCCATCACCAGCTGAATGTGCTGCATCGAGACGTAGAAGAAGCCGAAGTTGGCGAAGAACATCATGGTGACCGTCGCTGCCCCGGTGGCGAAACTCGGATTGGCGAACAGCCGGATGTCGAGAAGCGGGTGACGCCGCCGGAGTTCGACGACGGCGAAGGCCGCGGCAAGCATCAATCCGGCAACGATGCAGCCGTACACCAGCGGGTGGGTCCAGCCGCGGGCGGGGGCTTCGACGATGCCGAAGACGAAAATCGCGACCGCCCCGCCGATCAGAACCGCACCAGGCCAGTCCACGCCGGCGGCATGGTCGTCGCGCGATGACGAGATCGTGCACGTCAGGGCGATCAGCAGATTCCCGGCCCCGGTAAACGCCCAGAAGATGGACTGCCACGGCCAAAACAGCAGCAGCAGACCGGATCCGAGCATCCCCAGCACGGCACCCGATCCGGCGAGGCCAGCCCAGATTCCAATAGCCTTGGCCCGCTCATGTTTTGGGTATGCGGCGGTCAGCAGTGACAGGGTGGCGGGCATGATGAAGGCGGCGCCGACACCGGCCGCCGCCCGGGCCAGGATGATCTGCACGGGGGTGTCGAACATCGTCGGCGCCAGCGATGCCAGCGTGAAAATGCACAGCCCGGTCAGCAGGGCGCCGCGGCGCCCGTAGCGGTCGGCAAGAGCGCCCGCCGGCAGCAGTAGGCAGGCCAGCGCCAGGGTGTAGCCGTCCACCACCCAGGTGAGCTGGGTCTGGGTGGCCGAGGTCGCAATGGCGATATCGCCCAGGGCGACGTTCAACGCGATCATCGAGCTGATCACCAGGGTCACGCCCAGGCAGGCCACGATCAGCGTCCAGGTGCGGGCTCGTGGTGACTCGGTCGGCGCGCTGCGCTGCCCGGGTGGGGCCAGGGCTGGATCTAAACCGACCATGGGTGCGTTCCTTTCGGCGGCAGCGGCAACTTTTGAGACTAATAGTCTCGTACCGAGAATGATAGTCTCGTTTTTGAGGAGGTGGGCGACGATGACCGGGGACAGTGGCGACCCCAGGCCGGCGCGCTCCCGTGCGCGGCTATTGGACGCGGCGGCGGCGCTGATGCGCGCCGGTGGACCCAGCGCGGTGACCGTCGACGCCGTCACCCGGGCGGCCAACGTGGCCCGCGCCACCCTGTACCGGCACTACCCGAGCGGAAATGATTTGCGGGCCGCCGCATTTCAGACCCTGTTGCCGTGCTCGCCGATGCCGCCGGAACACGGGTCGCTACGGGACCGGTTGACCGCGCTGGTACTGGACTGGGCCGAGCTGATCGCCGAGACGCCGATCACCCTCACCGCGATGTCGTGGCTGGCGTTGGGCAGTGGCCTCGACCAGGTGCCCAACCCGCCGGAGGGCGGGGAGATGCAGACCCTGCGCGAACGGGTTGCCCAGCTCTACGCGGCGCCGTTCGACGCGATCTTCGACAGCCCGCAGGCCGCCGCCGAACTGCGCGACGTCGATCGCGGCCAGGCGGCCGCGCTGCTGCTCGGGCCCATCGTGGTGGGCCGGCTCTCCACGTTGGCCGACTTCGACTATCAGGAGTGTGCCCGCGCCGCGGTGGACGGCTTCCTGCACGTCTACGGCAGGCCGGCGGCCGACCTCAGCGCAGCTGATATCGAATCGGCAGGTGCTTGAGCCCGCCCACGAACGTGGTGGAGATCAGCTTCGGATCCCCGGCCAGCTCAATGGATTTCAGTCGCGGCAGCAGCTCGGTGAAAAAGCTGTTCACCTCCATGCGGGCCAGCGCCGCGCCCAGGCAGAAGTGCACGCCGTACCCGAAGGCCAAGTGCTTGTTGGGGTCTCGGCCGACGTCGAAGCAGAACGGGTCGTCAAACACCTCCTCGTCCCGGTTGGCCGACACATACGACAAATACACCGACTCGCCGGCGGCGATCGGCACGCCGCGCACCGTGGTGTCCGCGGTGGCGGTGCGCATGAACTCCTTGACCGGGGTCACCCAGCGGATCATCTCCTCGACCGCGGTCGGCATCAGGTCGAGGTTGTCGCGCAACCGGTCGCGTTGATCCGGGTTTTCGATCAGCGCTTGCAGCCCACCGGAAATGGTGGCGCTGGTGGTGTCGTGCCCGGCGGTGGCGATGATCACGTAATAGGAGGCGGTGTCGACGTCGGACAGCGGTTCGCCGTCGACCCGGGCGTTGGCGATCGCCGAGGCCAGATCTTCGGTCGGCTGCTGCCGGCGGGCCGCGGTCAGCCCGGTGAAGTAGTTGAAGAAGTCCAGCAGCACCGCCAGCTGTTCTTCGAGCGTCGTCCCGCGCTTGAACTCCTCGTCGTCGCCGCCGAACAGTTCCTGGGTCAGCTTGAGCATCCGCGGAAAGTCCGATTCCGGGAGCCCCAGCAGCGACATGATCACGAACAGCGGGTAGTTGACCGCGACCTCCTGCACGAAATCGCATTCCGGTCCGGCCGCCGCCATCTTGTCGACGTAGCTCTTGGCCAATTCGTCGACCCGCAGCTTGAGCGCGCGCATCGCCTTGGGCCGGAACCAGTCCGCGCCGATGGCCCGCACCACCCGGTGCTGCGGATCGTCCATGTGGATCAGGGTGCGCAACCCCATCCCGGAATCCAGCTGGGCCTGCGCCATGTCGTCGGCCTCGGCGGTGGCCAGCAGCGGCCGGGGCGCATTGATCCACAGGTTGTTGTCCCGCTCGATGTCCATGACGTCGGCGTGCTTGGTGATCGCCCAGAACGGCCGGAACGGGGCCTGATCCACCAGCGACACCGGGGCGTGGGCGCGCAGGTGGGTCAGCGCCGCATGCAGGCGCGGCTCGTCGGCGTAGGCCGTCGGGTCGGCGAACACCTTCGCGGCCTCGTCAATGATCGGCGTGCTCATCGGGGCTCCTCACCAGTCGGCGTCGCTACTTGACGCGTGTCAGCTTTTCCCAGTGTCGGTGACTGCCGGCGATCTGGGGGCGGTTTACCGCGATCGGGGGTTCGGCTTTCGCATACGCTCAGGATTTGTGCTCACCGGATCCCGGCGCGGCGTCGCGGCGCGCGCCCTCACGCTGCTGGCGGCCGTCCCGCTGCTGGTGGTGCTGGCGGCCGGCTGTGGGCGCGGCGGCAGCGCGACCCCGCACACGCCGGTGCCGGTCGCGGCGCATCCGGTGGATCCGGCGGTGGTCAGCATCGGCACCGGGATGGTGCGCGGGG